>JAGRAK010000100.1 GCA_020434645.1 Bdellovibrionales bacterium
CTAGGTATCCCGCACGAAAAAGCAACTCTTGGCCATAAATACGACCCTCTACGACGAACTGGCCAAGCTTTGCCTCGTCGGCAAAACTGTCGACATAGACATCACGAATTTGGGTGCAAAGTTCAGGAGGTAATGAAGTCCATTTTTTTGAAGATTTAAGACGAGGAATCATGATTGAAAACTCCATCAAGTTTGACCGTTTAGAATCTGGGTACTATAAACTTGAGGTATGCAAACTGACAAGTCCAATGATCAAACAAATGTTTCGACTTCCACTGTAGCAAATGCTGAGACCAAGGCGGCAAGAGAGGGAGTTTTTATCTCGACGTATGGTTGTCAAATGAACGTGCATGATACCGATCGAATGCACGCACTACTTGAAATGATTAACATAGAGCAAGTCGGGCGGCCTGAGGATGCGTCTGTGATCATAATTAATTCTTGTAGCGTTCGCGAAAAGGCCGTGCATAAAGTTCATTCAGAAGCCGGGCGATACCGTAAACTAAAAAATAAGAACCCCAATTTAAAAATAGGCGTGGGGGGTTGCGTAGGCCAACAAGAAAAAGGCAATCTTTTAAAAGATGTTCCAGTTTTAGATTTTGTTTTTGGTACTGATACAATTGATAAGTTGCCGCAAATTGTTCAAGAGGTGCGAAAGCAAAATACAAAAATTACTTCAGCTCGGTTTGACCATGTTTCTCCCTATCAAATTGAAACTCTAATCAAAAACCCGGGTGTTGCCACTTTCGTGAATATCATGAAGGGTTGCGATAATTTTTGTACTTTCTGTGTAGTGCCATTTACTCGAGGTCGTGAGCGAAGCCGAAATATTGAAGAAATCATTCAAGATGTGCAAAAGCTCACTCTGCGTGGGGTAAAAGAAGTGACGCTTATCGGGCAGAATGTAAATTCATATAAATCAGATCATGGAGAGGGCTTTGGGGATTTGCTCCTAAGATTGACGAAAGAAACCAATCTTGAGCGCATTCGCTATACAACCCCGCATCCAAAAGATTTCAACATCGAGCTGGCTCATATTATGCGAGACCATCGCGAAAAAATTATGGAGTACATTCACTTGCCTGCTCAGTCAGGGAATACTGAGATTCTAGAGAGAATGAATCGCGGCTATACTCGTGAGGAGTATTTGGCAAAAGCGAAGATGTTGCAAAGCGAGGTGCCTGGTGCCACGTTTTCTACTGATTTAATTGTGGGCTTTCCGGGAGAGACTGAGGCTCAATTTGAAGACACCCTATCGCTACTTGATGAAGTGCCTTTTGAAAGTATTTATGCTTTCAAATATAGCCCGCGCCCGTTTACAAAGGCCGCAAAGTTTTTAGATCAAGTGCCTGAAGATATAAAATCAGAAAGACTGACTCGACTTTTTGCTAAACATCGTGAAATTGCACATAATTTAACAAGAAAGTATGAGGGTGCGACCCTGCGTGTGCTAGTTGAAGAGTACCATGAATCCGATGGAGGATGTTTTGGTCGTAGCACTCAAAATAAATCTATTCATTTTAAAGGCTCTCCTGAACTCGTAGGGCAAACAGTGAATGTAAAAATTAATTGCGCGTATCCATCGACGCTACATGGAGAAATTGTATGACTACAATTGAATTAAATTTAGCACCAAAATCAGATTGGATAGAGATGTTTCCATTTGGGGTTGCCATGGGAGCTGATAATCTTCGCCCTGTGATGATTTTTAAAGATAAGGCAGAGCGCCGAGTGCTTCCGGTATGGCTGAGTCATATGGATGCTGGGATTGCCGTTTCGCAGGGCGGGTCACCTTACAGCAGTGATTCTCGTATTGACGGTTCTCCGCATGAACTTTCATGGCATATTCTTTCAAGGCTTAATATTGAGTTAGAAAAATGTTTATTTAAAAAAGTGAAGGGTCACCATCAATACGTTGAGCTGCACTTTAAATCTTCTTCAGATAAGAAGCTGCCAAAAGATATACAAGTGGTTGAGGCTCGGGCAGATGATGCCATTTCATTTTGCTTAAGGGCTGGGTGTAAGTTCTTTGCCACAACTGAATACATAGAGCGTTCACGAATTTTAGAAGTTGAGATGATCGTGGCGAGGAATAGCCCGAGTTTAGAAGTGAATCCGCATCCGTATTTGAACTAAGTTTGAGATAAGATACTGAGATAGAGTTCAACATTGCAGCACACGAGAGAATAAAATGAAAATTGCTTTACCACATGGTCAGCCAGAGGTCGGAAAAGGAACATACCTTGCTCCGACGTCGACCCTGATTGGCGACGTTATTTTAGGTGAGAACTGTTCGGTTTGGTTTAATGCCGTTATACGTGGGGATGTTATGCCGATACGTATAGGAAGCGAAACCAATATTCAAGATGGTAGCGTCATACACGGCACATATAAAAAATGTGGCACAACCATTGGAGATCGAACAACTGTTGGCCATGGTGTTATTTTGCATGGCTGTGAAATTGGCAGTCGCGTCCTAATTGGGATGGGTTCTATCATCATGGATAAAGCAAAAGTGTCAGATGATTCAATTGTTGCGGCGGGCACATTGATCACTGAAGATAAAGAGTTCCCCCCAGGAGTTTTGATTATGGGGCGGCCAGCAGTTGTTAAAAGAGCTCTGACAGATGATGAAAAATCTTTTTTAAATAAATCGGCTGACAATTATTTAAATTACAAGAAATGGTATGAAGATGGTGCGGCTAAAATAATTAAAAATGAGTCAGTTGTAGCCATTGAGTCGTCGCTTAAAAATGAAGGAGAGAGTTTATGATTGAATTTGGTGATGTGGCCTTAACTTTCGACGATATATTACTTGTCCCGCAATACTCTGAAATTGTTCCCACAAGTATTTCAACAGTTAGTCATTTTGCTCGAGATATTAAATTGCACATGCCGATTGTTTCAGCGGCAATGGACACTGTAACAGAGAGCAAGGTGGCCACAGTGATGGCGCAAAATGGCGGCTTTGGGGTCATTCATAAAAACATGTCTATTGAAAATCAGGCTTTTCAGGTGGAGCGTGTTAAAAAATATGAAAGTGGAATGATCACTGATCCTATTACTCTGGGGCCAGACAATAAAGTGAGCGAAGCACTAGATCTTATGAAAAAATACTCTATTAGTGGAGTGCCGATCACTGTTGATCGTAAGCTTGTGGGCATATTAACAAATCGAGATTTGCGATTTGAGACCAACACAACTCAGCCTATTTCAAATATTATGACAAAAGAAAACTTAGTCACAGCCAAAGTGGGAACAACATTGGCTGAAGCGAAAGTGATTTTGCAAAAGTACAGAATCGAAAAATTGCCCGTGGTTGACGATAAGTTTTTACTAAAGGGTTTGATTACTATTAAAGATATCGAAAAGGCAAAAGCCTTCCCCAATGCAACAAAAGATAAGCAGGGTCGACTTTTAGTCGCCGCGGCCATTGGCGTTGATGCGCGGTCTTTAGAAAGAGCTGCGGCTCTGGTTAAGTCCGGTGTTGATATTCTGGTTATTGACTCAGCTCATGGTCACTCTAAAAATGTTATTGAGCAGGTGCAGACGATTCATAAAAATTTTCCAAATGTTGTTTTAGTGGCCGGTAATGTTGTGACCCCTGAAGCGACTGAGAAATTAATTAACTCAGGCGCTGATGTAGTAAAAGTGGGTGTTGGTCCTGGCAGTATTTGCACCACTCGAATAGTTTCAGGTGTTGGTATGCCGCAGATATCAGCCGTTAAGAATTGTTCTGAAATGGCAAAAAAATTAGGCAAATCAATTATCGCAGATGGCGGAATTAAATATTCAGGAGATATAACAAAGGCACTGGCTCTTGGCGCGAATGCCGTTATGGTGGGTAGTCTTCTTGCCGGTGCTGATGAAGCTCCTGGAGAAACTGTTCTTTATCAAGGTCGTTCGTATAAGGTTTATCGTGGCATGGGCAGTATCGGGGCGATGGCCGAAGGTTCAAAAGATCGATATGGACAAGATGATATAGATGATATGGGTAAGCTTGTGCCAGAGGGCATTGAAGGTAAAGTGCCGTACAAAGGGTCTTCATCTGCCATACTTCATCAGTTGATTGGTGGTCTTAAAGCCGGGATGGGTTATCTTGGAGCCCCGGATGTTGAAAGTTTACAGAAGCGAGCAAAGTTTGTGCGCATCACTCCGCAAGGACTACGCGAATCTCATGTTCATGATGTGACGATTACCAAAGAGGCTCCGAATTATCGATTAGAATAAATGAGGCTTGAGTTTAAGGTTACGATAGTGGTTACTTTTCATTAGATTTTTCGGGTTCATTTTTATAGGAGATTTTTTTGAAGCAGGGTTTTGTCATTTTAGATTTTGGTTCGCAAGTATCACAACTCATAGCGCGTCGTTTACGTGAAATGGGTTATTTTTCTGAACTTTTGCCCTACACCACTCCCATTGATGAAATAAAAGAAAAGGCGCCTAAGGGTATTATTTTAAGTGGGGGGCCGAATTCAGTTTTTGATAAAGATGCACCTTATGCTGAAGTGCGAGATCTTATTCAAATCGCACCATTATTCGGAATCTGCTATGGCATGCAACTTCTTGCGCATGTTTTCGGTGGAGTTGTTGAGTCTTCGGATAAGCGCGAATACGGTGACATGTGGATTGAATGGAAGACGGCATTAAAAAATGTACCACGAGAGCAAAAAGTTTGGATGAGCCACGGGGATGTGGTGAAGGTTCCTCCCCCAGGATTTGAAGTTTTGGCATTTTCAAAAAACAGACACCCGGCCGCAATGCGGGCAGCTAAAATAATGGCGGTTCAATTTCACCCTGAGGTGGCGCATACTGAAAAAGGCACAGAGGTATTAAAAGTTTTTTGTGAAGAGATCTGTCAAGCGACTCCGAACTGGACATCAGAAGATGTTCTAGAGCATTCTTTGCGTAACATAACATCTCTTGTGCCTGAGGGTGAAAAAGTTTTGTGCGCACTCAGTGGGGGCGTCGACTCAACCGTTGTAGGTAAGCTTTTGACCACAGCTTTAGGTGCAGACCGTGTGGTCTGTGTGTTTGTTGATAACGGACTGCTTCGAAAAAATGAATTTGAAGAGGTCTTAGAAATTTATAAAACACTTGAGTTAAATGTGACAGGCGTCGATGCAAAAAAATTATTTCTCGAGCGTTTAAGTGGGGTATCAGACCCAGAAGAAAAAAGAAAAATAATTGGGCATACATTTATTGATGTTTTTAAATCTGAAATAAAAAAACACAAAGGGATTACTCATTTAGCGCAAGGGACTCTATACCCTGACGTGATTGAGTCTGTGTCTCCAAGAGGAGCAAGTGTCACGATAAAATCACATCACAACGTAGGGGGCTTGCCAAAAGACTTAAATCTTAAACTTGTCGAGCCTTTACGGGAGTTGTTTAAAGATGAAGTTCGGATTATTGGAGATGAATTAAAAATCCCTCGCAATATATTGTGGCGTCATCCTTTTCCTGGTCCTGGGCTTGCTATTCGAGTTTTAGGAGAAGTGAGCGAGGAGTCTCTTCATATTTTGCGTGAAGCGGATGCGATCTATATTGAGGAGCTTAAAAAAAACAATCTCTATTCTCACATATGGCAAGCTTTTGCCGCTCTTCTCCCGGTTAAGTCTGTTGGGGTGCAAGGCGATGGGCGAACCTATGAAAAAACCATAGCTCTGCGCGCGGTGACGTCAAGTGACGGTATGACGGCCGATTGGTTTTCGTTTCCTCATGAATTTTTGCGGGGTGTTTCAAATCGTATCACCAATGAAGTTCGCGGTGTAAACCGAGTGGTTTATGATATTACGAGTAAACCTCCGGGGACTATCGAGTGGGAATGAGCTTTGTACATCTGCATGTTCATTCTCAGTATTCTCTGCTTGAGGCGGCTTGTGATTTTGACTCATTGTGCGCAAGAGCTGTTGATTACAATATGCCCGCGCTCGCCATTACAGACTATGGCAACATGTTTGGTGCTATTGAATTTTATTTTGCAGCTCAAAAAGCCGGCATAAAACCTATAATAGGCATTGAGGTTTTCATAGCCCCCAAAGGGCGGCTTGTTAAAGGCGAAGATCAAAACTCGGTGAGAATGCCCAACCGTCGACTCGTGTTACTGGCGATGAGTTATAAGGGTTATCAAAATATTTGCAAGATCTCGTCGATTGGTTATCAAGAGGGTTTTTACTACAAGCCTCGCATCGATTACGAAGTTTTAGAAAAATACAGTGATGATTTAATTGCACTCTCGGGTGGCACCATGGGGGATGTGCCATGGACATTTAAAAACCTTGGTGAAGAAAAAGCGTATGAAAGAATTGATTTTTATAAAAATCTCTATGGAGATCGTTTTTATTTAGAATTGACTCGTATGGGGCTTGCAGAAAATGAAGAGATCAATCAATTTCTCATTCGCGCAGGCCGAGAGCGTAACATAAAAATTGTGGCAGGTAATGATGTTCATTATACGCATCCGCAAGATCAGGTGGCGCAAGAGGTTTTAATTTGTATTGGAAGCAATAAAACTTTGCAAGATCCCTCACGTTTTAGGCTGGGTTCAGATCAGTTTTATTTAAAGAGTGCCGAGCAGATGCGTGAGATATTTAAAGATGTACCCGAGGCATGTGATGCCACTTTAGAAATTACCGAACGTTGTAATTTGAAATTTCAATTAAAGACTTCAGATGGCAAACCTATTTATCATTTACCGTCTTATCCTACTGAAAATGGGGTGAGCACTTCTCAAGAGATGGCTCGTCTTTCAAAACAAGGGCTTGAGAAGAGGTTCAGTGAGTTTGCCGAGCGTGGTGAGCCTATAGATGAAGATCGAAAGCCTGTTTATTATGAGCGCCTTCAGTATGAACTGAAAATTATCGAGCAGATGGATTTCAATGGATACTTTCTGATCGTTCAAGATTTTATTTCATGGGCGAAAGAAAATGATATTCCGGTCGGGCCGGGGCGAGGATCTGGTGCGGGATCACTTGTGGCCTATAGCTTAGGAATTACTGATTTGGATCCAATGCCTTACAATTTGCTATTTGAACGTTTTTTAAATCCAGAACGTATTTCAATGCCCGATTTTGATATCGATTTTTGCCAAGAGAATCGTGGCCGCGTAATAGATTATGTAACAAACAAATACGGACAAGGGTCTGTATCGCAAATCATCACGTACGGAAAGCTTCAGGCAAAGGCCGCCATTCGAGATGTAGGCCGTGTGATAGGTATGACATACGCCGAGGTGGATGTTGTATCTAAACTCATGCCAGATAAATTAGGGCTTACACTTAAAGAAGCACTTGAACTGGAGCCGAGACTTCGCGAGATGATGGAGGATGATCCGAAAATAGGGACA
>JAGRAK010000101.1 GCA_020434645.1 Bdellovibrionales bacterium
CACTACGGGCATTATAAGCGGTTAAGTGCGGTGCTATTTGAGATTAAGTTTAATAACGGCAATCGCATCTATTACACAGAGAAAGTGATTGACGGCAAAACTGTGATCTTGATTTTAGGAGGTAATAAAAATGGGCAAGACAAAGACATCAGGCGAGCGCAAAAAATCGCCGAAAAAATCCATCACGGTTAATGGTGTTAAACTCGTTCCGCATGATCCCTCAGCGATTTTCAAGAATCACAAAGAGATTAAAGCCGCTCTTGCCGAAGCATTATTGGATGGTGACAAAGAAGCCTTCATCGAAATTTTGGCGGGCTACGTTCGTGTTCACAATATATTGGAAGTGTGCCGCAAAACAGGTCTCAGTCGAACGGTTGTTTATGAGGCGATTGGTGAAAAGGCCAACCCTTCCCTAGATACACTCTGCAAGATCATGACTTCATTTGATCGAGTGGCTTAAATGCGGTTGTCGGACAAAGTCACCTATGACCTTATAACCGCGAGAATAGCAAGTTTTTGTGAAGACATAAAGTTTTGATAATCGGCCACTGAACTGAACACGATAGTATCCTTCGGCGTGTGGTTGGATTTTTTCTCTTTGAAGGCCTTCGTGACCGATTTTTTAAAATCACTCCAGCTTTGAAATGTGACGAATAGAATTTTATTTTTCAAGGCGTCACCATCTTTAAGAAAAAAATATCTAGGCGGCTAATACCTCAATCGTCAGTTTTGGATATAAGATGGTCGCATAGCCAAGAAGCCGCTCAATTGAGTATCGCTCTATTTTGTAATGTAAAATGCGACTGATTTCAGGCTCATCAAGCCCAATTTTTACAGCTAAATCCTTCTGAGATAAATTTTTTGCTAATTTATATTCAATAATTTTGGCGCAAAGCTTGAATTTGATTTTGTCACTTTCTGGCGCATCTTTGGGTATAACTGTGCTGCCGACAATTTTATCGGATGACAACTTTTTTAGCATTTCATCTAAGTCTTTAGCGTCGGGGTATCGAACGATTGTTCCGTCGTTAAGTTTAATTTTTCTTGCCATATTTACCTCCGAAAAGCGTTTACAACGCCAACATAAATTTCATTTTTTTCAAGTAACCAAATCAATCGATAGTTAACTCCGCTTAGCGTGAGCGGATCAGCTTTAAAATACTGAAAGCCATCTCGTTCAGCTTCAGGCTCAAATGTCTTACCATCAAGCAGACAAACAAGACTTACAATAACGGCGTCGTCGACAGAGTCAGTATGCTTGACCTCATAGTGTGGATCGATGACCATTTTCGTGATCGCCTGACCGTTAACCGTGATTGAAATAGGGTAATCTCGCCGCTCTTTGCTCACTTAAGGTCTACAATAGCATGACTTGGCAAATTTGACAAGTTTAGAATTTCATGGTTAGTTGACTGTATTTTATGGGGTGTTGGGGGTACTTGTGCTAGCTTGTGCTTCAGTAGGGAAATGGCTATCGAAATCATTTAGGATTTCAGGCGAGAATACTCCCTGCCAAATTCGGTACATACTTAGGTCATTGTATTGCCCACAAGTAATTTTGCTATAAATCTCATGCGCTCATCCATAACGCTATATTCCTTCCACGGCATAACGCTCCCCCCTTGTATGGTTTTAAAGCGGCTGATGTCATTGGCTTAAATTCTTGGTAAACGGCTCTTGACAAATGAGTAACATATATGTTATACATTAAATCAGTGAAGTACCACATCAAGATTTATCAGCAGCCAAGTGGCAAAGAGCCTTATACCGAGTGGGTTTCAGACCTAGATAAAGGGATTCGGGCGCGAATAAACGCTAGAATCGCACGGCTTGAAGATGGTCATTTTGGTGACCACAAGGCTCTTGGCGGCGGAGTTACAGAGGCAAGGTTCTTTTTTAGCCCAGGATACAGAGTTTACTTTGCTATCCATAAAGGCGAATTGATCTTGCTTTTAACTGGTGGCGATAAATCAACGCAAAGTGCGGATGTGAAAAAAGCCAAAGAATTTTTTAGATCATATTTGGAGGACTAGAAAAATGCCAACAAGAAGTCGTGACTGGAGCGAACACGTATCTAAAGAACTCAAAGACTTGGATTATGCACAGGGCTTTTTATCAGGACTCTTAGATGAGGGTGATGATTTACAAACAGCCCTTGGCCGCTTGATTCGCCTTTACGGTGTGAAAGAATATGCAAAACTCGTAAAGTTGGATTCACCTGCTGTGCAAAGGGCAATCGACCCCAAACACAATCCAACCAAAGAGACTTTAGAGAAGTTACTAGCTCCTTTAAAACTCGAATTGGGAGTGAAGCCGACAGACGCGGCGTAGAATATCAGTGAAATGTAGTAGCTTGTAGTAATTACATCATGGCAAGACTTTTTTGAGCTACGATTTAATTATGGAGGATATTGGCAAGCTGGCTCCCTAAACGCTAGGCCGCAAATTCAAACCTTGCCGGGGTCACCAAATTTTTAACCATTTGAATTAAATTGCATTAGTTTAATTGGCCTTAGCCCTTTGTGCCTCAGCAAGTAATTAGTGGCCAGTCGATTATATTTTCTTGAAATATCGCCGTAAAAATAGCCAAAGCACCACTCCCCATAAGCCACTATTTAGAAAAAAAGGGACATATTGTAGCGCCGGCGGTAATGGACCGGGAGGCCGTATCGCATGGAAGGTTGTGACGATCGGAAACTGCAAAATGCTCGCTGAAAACTGACCTATTTTTTCTACAAGTGTTGCGGCTTCGCTAGAATCGAATTGATTCATACTGCTTGAAAAGGAGTACATAAATAAAATTAAGTGAAGAAAAAAGTGGATGCTCGCGAATAAAAAGATCCAGCGGCGAGACTGAAAGCTCATCATTGCCTTTCCTTTATTAGAATTACTAATTCATCATTTTTAATAGCCTCATGTGCAGCATTTGTTAGATTCTTTTGAAAGTTCTCGTCTTTCGGAATTTTATCCGCAGCATCAAGTCCCTTCTTGTTGTTATGACGATCCATCTTAGAGCTATCTTTAGAAAAAGAAGCATTCATTTCGTGCGCATCTAGAAACTTTTGTGCCTGCTCACGCCCGACATCTCGAGAATTTAAACCGGACCAAATAAAATGTTTAAAGGCGTTACTTTCAGTGTGGTCTTTGGGAATTTTATAATATTTATTGGTAAGAACCTGTGCTGCAATCGCATTTTTAACAACCATGACGGCGTCAGACGGATATTTAATAGACAACTTTATTTCTTCCGCTGTTACATTTTTTAGAGGGGCAGTGATTTCCCCACTCATTGGGATAGCCGATGCGAGAAGCACCCTTTGTCCTCTGTCAGCAGGGGATATGACAAGTCCATCGAAGGAAAAAGTCCTCAACAGATTTTCACTATCTGGTTTCCTCTTTACATCTGGCGCATAAATTTTAAAATTAACTCGCGAGTATCCTTCTGAAGAAACTCGCATTAATAATCCGTTATCAAGCTGGATCCATGAAACTTTTTGTTCAGCAACCCTCTTTGACCGAGGTGCTATTATTTCTGAAATTTCATCATAGTTTCTATTTGTTTGTTTCAAAAGTGACTTGAAGCTTTCGAATTTAGAAATTACGTCTTTCGCTTGAGCTGGTAAAATATTATCTTCCACGAAATCTTCAATTTGTGAATTGCCGAATCGAGTTGTCGCATCTGGAAAAATTTTCTTTAAATTATCCTGATCTTGCATATTCATCTCATCAAAACGCATTCCGGAACGCAAAGACCAAATAAGAAGTTGAGTGTCGTTTTGCGGTATGCCCTTCGCCTTGTACTCGGACACGATTGTCCGCAACCAATGCGGCAAAACAGCTTTACTTGGTCTAAAAAAGACATCCTTCGAAGGCGATGACTGACCGGGATCTAAACAAAACGACTCAAATTCAAATTCGTACGAGTGGCCGTATTCAATCTGAATTGTTTTATTTTTTTGAATTTGCTCTTCCAGCGACCTCTGATGGGCAATAAGTGCGTTACGCAGACTCCTCATTTCCTCAGATTTGTAATTTTTTGTTTGGACAATGGCATCCCGTAAATTTTGAAAGGGTGGGGCCTTGGTTACCATATGATGCTTTAACTCTTGTAATGAAAAGTCGCGCTTACCTAACGTCGAGCACCCAAGAGATGTAAGCAAAACAAATCCGATAATTACATTTAATTTCATTTTATAACCCATCCAATTTTTCAACTAATTTTACCACCGGATCAAATGCCGATTTTTTTGAGCTTTGACTCTTGTAGTTTGGTCATGGTTACTTAGATTATTTGGCAATAGATGACATTTTTCAATAAAAATGTCATCTATTGCGATGTCTTAAAATGGGCAACGGGCGTGTTCGTTAAATTCGCGACAGTCATTCCCTTGAAACTTGGCATACAAATTTCAGTCCCAGCGAACAATGTGCCCTCAGTTGTCGAACGGTAAACTTTAAAAACTGGCCTACATAATTGTGGGTATTGAAGAATAACTTCGCGTTTTAGCTGCGTGAAGTATCTATGGATTGATTACAAATGATCCGATATTAGGTAAATTTAAGATAAATTAATTAATATGCCTACTTGATCATAAGCAGTCGGCGGTTGTGGTGTACATCGTCGAACCTCCCGACATTTTCAAATCAAAATTTTCAGTTTAAATTCAATTCAACAACACAGGGAGGGGTTTTGTGGATTTAGAGATTTTGTCGGAGTGGGAGAAATGGACTGGTGCTGCCGATGGTTTTTATAAAGCGATTGGCGTGAGCGCTAATGGGATGGGCTCAATTATTGGTCGCGCTAAGAGGCTTCGTCGAGATGGTTTTCCGGCGCAGGAGTTCAAAGAGATTAAAGTTGTTGAGCCCGCAGTTTTCGGTCCCTGTCAGGGTATTGAAGTCGCATGGGACAACGGCAAGCTTATAAGATTTCAGGCTGTTAATCAGCTGGTGGATTTTTTGAAGAAGGTTTCGTGATAAGTTTTAATCGGCTAACTAAAATATTTGTAAGTCGTGAACCCACAGATATGCGGGCTAGTTACGATACATTGTTTTCGAAGGTGAAGGGGGTTTTAAATCAGGACTCCTTCACCTATTTTTATCGTCCCAAGGCCCCTACCAAATTCAGATATATAGCTAATAATTTTTTGGGCTTTAATCATTGGATTTTTGTCATATAAAGGCCAATTAGCCCTTTATATGTTTAACTTCTTCAATGGTTTTTAATAAATCTTTAGCGCAGAAGGGCTTTTTGACCATTCCTATAAAGCCATGGTCTCGAAAATTAGCGAGCACACTATCGTCGGCATACCCACTGGCAACAATAGCTTTAATATTTGGATCTATCTTGGAGAGTCTTTTTAGTGTTTCAAGGCCTCCCATTCCGCCAGGAATTGTAAGATCCAGTAGTACGAAGTCAAACTCATCTTTGGTATTATGTTTTTTGTTAAAAGCCTCTAGGGCCTCTTCTCCATTTTTACAAAGCAGAACGTTGTACATTTCTTGATTCAGAATTTCATTTACCAATTCTCTTATTCCCAAATCGTCATCCATAACTAAAACATTGCCTTTGGAATTGCTCTTTGAAGTTGAGGTCTCAGAATTAGGTAAGAATACTTTAAAAACTGAACCTTGAGGTGAGCTTGACTCTAGCAACACGTGCCCGCCGTGATTTTTTATTACAGAATGTACGGTTGCTAAGCCGAGGCCTCGACCAGTATTTTCTGTAGAAAAGTATGGGTCGAAAATATTTTTTTGATCTTCGGCGTTGATGCCGACGCCCTGATCAGAAACAGAAATACAAAAGTACTCACCCGGGTGAAGGGGTAGAGTATGATTCGTAGTAACGTCGACTTTTTCGATGCTTATTTCTACGGAGCCTCCATTGGGCATAGCTTGGCTGGCGTTGATAACTAAATTTTGAAACACCTGACTAATTTGCCCTTTGTCGGCATAAATATAAATATTTTCGGTCGGCAGCAATAGGTTAGGCGACGAGCACGACCCGCTTAAAGAGAAGCCAACAGTGTCTTTTATAATATCCTGTAAACATATATTTTCTTTCACTGGGGCGCCACCGTGAGAGAAAGATTTAGTCGAGATCAAAACGCAAACTTAGTTAGTGTAGTCGAGCACCGTTCAGATGGCTGCTGCAAGCTGCGTTAAGAGTGTCTATTATTGAAAGCTGTATTCAATCAAGATCTTTTCAACACAGCCGCATAAAATCCATCAAAGCCGTGAATATGTGGCCAAATGCGATGCTCTGAACGTAGTGACCAGTTTTTGCCGGCGGGCGTATTTAGAAACCATATAACTTGTTCTTCATTTTCACATTTTAAAATACTGCAGGTGGCGTAAACCATAAGGCCGCCAGATTTACACATCTTCGAATACCTCGAGAGAATATCTTTTTGTAGCGCACACACGGTGCTGATCTGCTCTGGTTTGAGTTTCCACTTCGTATCGGGGTTTCGTCGCAAAGTGCCCATGCCAGAGCAGGGCGAATCAATTAACACTCGATCAAATTTATTTTCTAATTGCTGAATCACTTTGGGTGAATCGATTACTTGAGTTTCTAATATTGTCGCGCCCGCTCGGTTGGCGCGCTCCTTTAGATCTTGAAGTTTGAATCTGTGGATGTCCATTGCTAGAATTTTGCCTTTATTCTGCATAAGAGCTGCGAGATGCAAAGACTTGCCGCCAGAGCCGGCACAGGCATCAACCACTTGCTGGCCGATCTGCACATCAAGCAGCGGAGCTATAAATTGAGATCCGGCATCTTGCATTTCAAAGTTACCCTTTTTAAACGCTTGGGTTGCAAAAACATTTTTACGCTCTTTTAGGTAAAGACAGTCTGGCAGATAAAGAGAGTTATTAATCTTATCTACAATTATTTTATCTGATTTTAAACTTTGAATAAGTTTATCTGCACTTGTTTTCAGAGTATTGGTGCGCAAAAATATTTGTGGCTCGTTGTTAAGGCTTTGCATGAGGGCGTCCCATTCAGTGCCAAATTCTTTTAGGCCTAATTCATATAGCCAGTCTGGAAAAGAATGTTCAAATGCTGGAGGCTTCTGCATGTTCATGCGAATTTTGACTTTTGCGGCATCTGAGTTTTTAAATTCATGTCGTACGACTTGCGGTTTTAGTTTTTTGGTTACGAGATAGGCCGCAATGACGAGCCACAGTTTTTCAGACTCCGCGATAAATTCAAGATACCGTCTATGTCTAATTATGCCGTAAACAGCTTCAGCAAAAAAACTTCTATCGTCGGGCTTCCAATTTTTATTCACGCGCATGTATTTGTCGATCATGCGGTCGGCGTGATGGCCTTTTTCAAA
>JAGRAK010000102.1 GCA_020434645.1 Bdellovibrionales bacterium
TGAGGCGCACCCCATGGATGACGATTTTATTCATGCCATTGATGTGGGTATGCCACCCACGGGCGGTGTCGGTATCGGTATTGAACGAATCGTGATGATTCTCACAAATCAACCGAGCATTCGAGATATTATTTTGTTTCCGACTATGAAAATAAAGAAGAACGAAGAATAGTTTATAAAAAAAGGTGAAGCTTTTATGTTGAGAGAAATAAGAAATATAAATTCTTATGGGGCTTCAGTTCTTATTCTATCTCTATTTACATTTTTTGTAGTCTCTTGCGCGCAAAAACCGACCAAAATTTATCAGTCCTATGATGTGAACACAAATGTCTTGCAGACAAAGCTGGCAAAACCAATACGTGTAACAGATAGCACGGTGATTATTGATGCGCGTGCGCCATTTGAGTATGCAATGTCTCATCTCCCGCAAGCGGTGAATTTACAGTGGAGTGATTTTGCAGATACTAGAGGCCCATATAAGGGGCGCTTAAAGTCAGATTTAACCGACTCACTTCGACGGCTTTCGCTATTGGGTATAAGTCCACAGTCTGAAGTTGTGATTTTAGGTTCCGGTTTAAAAGGCCGTGGTGAAGAGGGGCGCCTGGCTTGGACCTTACTTTATTTAGGGGTCGAGAATATTCAAATCGCAGAAGGTGATTCTTTAGGGCTTCGATATTCGAATATTGTCCCGCCTCCAAGAGTCAACGCTAAGTCCTGGGAGCCCAAGCTTCGTTTATCAATTCTTGCCGATAAAAAAGAAGTCAAAAAAATTGCGACGAGTCCGCAAGACGGTCGCACTCATATTTTAGATGTTCGATCGAAAAATGAGTACTTCTCAAAAACTCGTAAGCTTGAATATGAGTATCCAGATTTACGTGCCACTCATATTGAGTGGACAGAATTTTACACTCCCGATGGTCGGCCAAATCTTTCAATACGTGAACAACTCAGTGCTGTGCATATTCGACCAACTGACCGAATCGTGGTGATTTCTAATAATGGTGTGCGCTCTGGCGCCGTTAGTTATGCTCTACTGGCACTTGGCTATAAAAATACGGCCAACTATCCCGGTGGGTATGCCGAGTTGCTTGATCTAAAAGCTAATTAAAATAGCACATATTCAATTTGCCTCCTGTTAAAGTTTGTGTAGGCTTAGGGTGTAGACTTAAACTGCTAGCAAAGGACTTCTATAATGAATAAACTTATTATGCTTACACTCGTTTTTGGCTTGCACTCAGCTCATGCGGCGAGCCTGAAGGTTTTAAAAATAAAGGGTCAAAAAGCCATCGTACAAGTGCCGGCTAGTATGGATGTTCAAGTGGGTGATACCTTGTCGGTTTCAGAAGATGGCGGTGGCGAGTCAACATTTGGTCGAGTTGAGGGGCGGGGGAGCCGCGTGGATGGGGCTTTTACTTATGCCTCACAAACGATTGATTCAAAAACTGCTGGTTTTTCAACTTCGACAGATAAAACGCTTATGACTATTACTGCTGAATATGGTTGGAATACCGGCACTTTCGAATTTGGCCCTCTTGTGACTTATGGCAGCCAATCTGTATCAGGTGTAGATACTTCAACTTGGTCACTTGGTGGATTTTTTGAATACAATTTTATAGAGAATAAGCCAGGTGAATTGTATGTGCCGTATGCGGGTGTCAGTGTTGGGTATGGCAGCTCTGATTTAGGTGGAGGAATAACTTATTCTGGATTAGATTATGGCGTGTACGGAGGCGTGAAGTGGTTTCCGTTAAATGACACTTTGGCATTTGTGCCATTTCTTCGCTACCAATCTGTTACACGAGATTTTGACGGAGATAATGGCAGCACATCTAAAGATATGATGCTTGGTTTCGGCGTCGCCAAGTACTTCTAGTATTGATGCCTGTGAGCTTGTGAGGCCTATGAAGAAACACTTATTTTTCACCACGCTTATCAGTTTTCAATTTATTTTTTTTGCCCAACTGATATTCACGGCTCAGTTGAGTTTTGCAAAAACCATTATTATTACAGATGTCGACGACACCATTAAAGATTCAAGAATTCGAAATACAAGCGAAATGATTAAAAGAAGTGTGCGAACTGGGCCTGATATGGTGGTTATTGAGATGAATCAGGTTCTCGCAGAGGCCAGACGCAAATTTGCTGTGCCGTCTATTTTTTATGTTTCTAAGGTGCCGCCATTTATGTCTGATTTTCATATAGATTTTTTGAATCGAAATGATTTTCCGCCAGGTGCACTTAAATCTTGGAATTACGAGCCAGATTATAAATTTATAACGATATCAGAAATTATAAATATTGAGTCTCCAACTTTAGTGATTTTAATTGGAGATAATGGCGAGTCTGACCCTGATGTTTATAATCGTATTTCAAAGAAGTATTCAGGCCGTGGTATTGAATTTAAAACTTATATTCGAAAAGCTTATAAAAATAATTATCATTTCTTTCTTGATCAGGAGCTTTTCACCAATGGTTTGGATTTGCGCCAAATTATGCGCTTGCCACCAAAGAATACATTTGATCTTTAATTATTTTTCCATATGAAATAAAACTTCGTACATGGCTTTTAGCATGTCGGCGTCATAGCGACCGGCGAGTTTTGATTTCATAAAGTCCAGGGCGCCCGATGGTTTCATGGGCTTATTGTAAGAGCGCTGTGTGGTGAGGGCATCAAAGGTGTCGGTCAGAGCAATAATTTTAGCCATGGGGTGAATTTCACTTGCTGTGAGCTGTTGGGGGTAGCCATTGCCAGCTACACTTTCGTGATGTTCGAAGCAACAGGCTTTCAGTGCGTCCGATGCATTGTGCTCATTTAATATAACAAGACCATACTGTGGGTGGCGTTGCATTTGTGCCCACTCAACGTCATTAAGTGGTCCGTCTTTGGTGATGATTTCGGCACTCACATGCCGCTTACCGATATCATGAAAAAGCGCGCCCTGACCCATTTCAACTAGATCTGCTTGGCTAAAACCTAATACTTTGGCGAGACCTAAGCAGTACACTCCCACATCTAAAGAGTGTGTGTAAGTATAAAAATCATGACTTGATAAACCAATGAGGTGGGCCATGGCATCAGGTTCAGAACCCATAAGATCGACGAATTGATTGATCACCACTTTTGATTCTTCAAGTGCTCGATTGATATCAGGGCTTTCAAATAGTTCTTCAATTAATGTTAGAGAGCTTTCACGAAGCATTACGGCTTTTTCTTGTGGTGAAAGATCCGTGCCCATAAGGTGTTGATGCACGTAGGCTTTAAAGGCCGCGCGGTCTTCTATTTTTAAATAAAAGCTGTCAGGTGCCTTAGATTCAAATTTAGCCAGCTTTTCTTGTATAAGCATCCCGCCAGCTCGTAAATAGTGAATTTGCTTGTTGTTAATTAGAACGTATAAATCAAAGGGGATGGGTTCTTTTGCATTGAGTGAGTTTAAGCGCACTTTAATAAATCGTTCATCATGTAGTTCAGACATGCTATAAGTTTGCCACGGTAAGTGATGCAACCCAAGTTCGGTTTTGTTAGGATTGACCTTAGTCGGGGAGAGTTTTTTTGGATTTAACTGCAGACACTCATATTCAGTACTTAAAGGGCGTAGGGCCTAAGCTTGGCGACGTCTTGCGTAAGCGCGGGGTGGGCACCGTGGGCGAGCTACTAGAGTGGTTTCCGCGCGGATACGAAGACCGTAGAAAGGCCCGAAGCATTGCTTCACTTGAAGCGGATCAAATTGTGAGTATCGAGGCCACCATTATCAATGTTCGGTCTGTGCAAATGGGGCGCAGTCACAGAAAAATGTATGAAGTCATAATTGGCGATACGACGGGTAAGATTGCCTGTAAGTATTTTCGTGTTCCGTATCGTGGTTATTTTGAAAGATTTTCGACTCATCAAAAAGTTCGTGTCGCTGGTAAAGTGACGCTTTATCGTTCACGACTGGAGTTTCATCACCCTGACATCCAGCCTATTTTTGAAGACGATGTAACGGCTGAAGATAAGCTGATACCAATTTACACTGAGACCGAAGGGTTAAGTCCATTTAAACTTCGAAAACTAATGGAAGTTGCCATTGAAGAGCTTGTAGCAAAACAAAAAGCAATACGAGAGGTTTTCCCCCAGTGGATTCGTGAAAAATATAATCTTCTCACGCGTGCCGAGGCTTTAAAATTGATTCATCAACCCCCTCCGCAAGCAGGAGAAGAATTTCTCAATTTTATTTCTCCTGCTCAGAGGCGTATTATTTTTGAAGAATTTTTTTGGCTTGAGCTTTATATGACCATTGAAAAAATGGGCATTAAGCGCGAAAGCGCTCCTGCTTTTTTAAAAGGAAGTGCCCTGGCCAAAAAACTTGAAAATAGTTTGCCATTTCAATTAACGGGCGCGCAAAAGCGTGTCTTTGAAGAGATTTATCAAGATCTTTGCATTCCGCATCCTATGCACCGGCTTGTTCAGGGTGACGTGGGTTCGGGTAAAACTCTTGTGGCCTTTATGTCGGCCTGTGTGGCCAAAGAAAGTGGTTATCAAACAGCACTTATGGCTCCCACAGAGATTTTGGCTGAACAGCATTTTAAAAATGCTGAGAAATTTCTGGCACCACTTGGAGTGCGAGTGGGGCTACTCATTGGTCATCTAAAAGCAAAAGAGCACCGTGAAATATGTGAGCAATTGGCAAACCCCGAAATTGATCTTGTGATCGGCACCCATGCTTTGATTGAAGATACAGTTGAGTTTAAAAATTTGGGTCTTGTGGTGATTGATGAGCAGCACCGGTTTGGTGTGGAGCAAAGAAATAAATTAAAGAAAAACATTTACCCACATTTTTTGGTTATGACCGCAACGCCCATTCCGCGAACGCTCGCCATGACAGTTTATGGCGATCTTGATATTTCAACTGTAGATGAGCTGCCGCCGGGGCGAACACCGATTGTGACGAGAAAAACTTTTGCGTCTAAGCGTGATCAAGTTTTTTCATTTATGAAAGAGCAAATCGATAAAGGTCGTCAGGCTTATGTGATTTACCCACTTGTCGAAGAGAGCGAAAAAATTGATTTAAAAGATGCGGTGAGTGAATTTGAATCTTTAAAGAAAAGATTTCCTGATTTAAATATAGGGCTTCTGCACGGTAAAATGAAATCTGATGAAAAAGATGCCATAATGAATGAGTTTAGAGAAAACAAAATTCATGTGCTCGTTTCGACAACGGTTATTGAGGTCGGGGTCGATGTACCCAATGCCAATATTATGATTATTGAGCACGCCGAGCGTTTTGGCCTTTCGCAACTCCATCAACTCCGTGGGCGCGTGGGGCGTGGTGAATTTAAAAGTTATTGCGTTCTGGTTTTGGGTTACGCTGTGTCAGAAGATTCAATTCATCGAGCTGATGTCATTGAGAGTACAAATGACGGTTTTAAAATTGCCGAAGCCGATCTTGAGATCAGAGGCCCGGGTGAGTTTTTAGGCAGAAGGCAATCGGGCTTGCCCGGATTTAAAATGGCTAATCTTGTTCGGGATATATCTATTTTAAAAGATGCCCGAAGTGCAGCCATAGAGCTTGTGTCCATCGACCCTGAGCTTGTGAAGGTCGAAAACTCTTTAATGAAAGCCGCACTTCGCGAGCATCAAAAATCCATCGTCGGTTAGGTCAATATCTATTACCGATTCAATGTCCGCAACATTATGAGTACACGATATACGGATCTGTTCCGTTAGTTCGATAATAGTTTTTCAGCGCAGGCATTCGAATCCCACTTTCTTTTTTTACTTGCGCCACATTTATTTTTGCCAAATTGCTAATCTCTTCAGCCATAAGTTCAAAGAGGTCATCTGTTGATATGATGCCATAAAGACTACCATCGTTCTGTGTTACGGGAAGCCTCTTAACGCCATGCTCGCGCATTTTAAAAATCACCTCATAGATGCCATCATCTACATCGGCCGTGATGGGATGGCTGAGCATGATCTGCTTAGCGGATAAGTTTTGGACATCTTTTGCTGAACCGATTGCAAGTGCAATATCTCGATCTGTTATAATTCCGGCAGGGACTACACGCCCGCCTTTCAGTTTTGTGATCACAACGCTTCCCACGTGATTACCCTGCATGAGTTCAGAAATAGTTTTCAAACTCGCGCTGGCATCAGCGGTTATGACATTTGTTTTACATAGTGCTTGAATAGACATAAATATCTCCTTTTATTTTGTACCCTTATGCAAGTTCGTGCCCACTTCTGTAGGCTGATTTAAACTGACGTGGCGGGTTTTTTATCATGACGGCGGGTTAGTTTGTCTTCTTAGAGGAGTTGGTTTGTCATGAAATCTGGTATAAAATCCGAGTGCACCCTGGGTTTTTATCTCAATATTTTGGTCACGATGAATTCAATGTTTATTGAAAACCATTCTCAAAAAATGTAATAATTTTCTTAATTTGAAGATTATAAATCTTTAGAGGCAAGCTATCGGCTGTTCGGCTGTGGTATGGAAGTTGCTAAGCTCTCCGGTCAAGATCATGAATACTTCATGCAAACCTCAAAACCTCTCGGAGATAAAAAATGAGTAAATTAATATTGATAATGACCATATTTCTAAATTCTACTTTGGTGTTGGCGAGTACAAATGTGGAAAAAGAAAAACTTGAATATGTTGTGGTTTCGACGTCTTTACTTGATGAGTCTGAGTCTAAATACGAAGATATTGGAATGCTGCTTTTGAGTGCGCTTGGAGATATAGCCGAAGCTTGTCTTGTGATGAATGAGGGTGTTGAGACTCGAGAAGAAGAAGACTTTGTAACATTTAAACTCGGATCAGCTAGCGGAAGACTGAAATCTTTCGATGAATTGACTGGTAAGTATTTAGATGTTGAGGGTGATCAAGAAAATGAAGCGCTCATGACTCTGATCGACAGTGCTGACGACATTGAGCATGATCTAGATGCTGACGAGTCGATGTTTGCAGATAGAAAATCTATAAGAGATTATATGGAGACTGTTAGATTCTTAAATGAGACTTATTCAAGTCTTGCTATGGCAACAAAGAAATTTTTTCCAAAGAGTGCAGAGCACTTCCCAGCCACTTGCGACGCAAAGTAAATTTCTAGATAGAGGCAGATTCAGTGGTCACAAATGGTGGCCACAATCTCTGGCACTCGTCCATGGCGAGTATCAATTTGAGAATCAGGTACAAGACCTTCAACACAAATAAATATTTGACAGAAGTATTTTTTTTACAAAACTCTTTGATTTTAATTATAGAACGATATTTTTC
>JAGRAK010000103.1 GCA_020434645.1 Bdellovibrionales bacterium
CGCTAAGCCACGGGCTGATCGACGCGTTAGAGTACTCCTATATAAAACCACCACCGCTCGAGACAATGAGCCCAGGAGCATCGCAAGGCTCCCGCCTCAATCACCCTTACAATATATTCGCCGCAAGCTCGGCAAGCTCAGAACGTTCACCCTTAGTGAGTGACATGTGAGCTGATATGGGTTGGTTCTTAAAGCGCTCAACCGAATACGTTAAGCCCGAGTTGGCCGAATCGACGTACGGGTTATCAATCTGGTAGCAATCTCCGGTGAGAACCACTTTTGTACCCTGACCCGCGCGGGTCACGATGGTTTTAATTTCATGCGGAGTTAAGTTCTGCGCCTCATCGACAATCAAATACTGATTCGGAATCGAGCGACCACGAATGTACGTGAGCGGCTCAATATTGACCATGCCTTGATTGATCAATTCACGCGCACGACCGGATGCTTTTTTATCTGAACCCATTAAAAATTCGATGTTATCAAAAATCGGCTGCATCCACGGATTTAATTTTTGCTCCACATCGCCCGGCAAGTAACCAATGTCTCGACCCATCGGAAAAATCGGTCGACTAACAAGAAGTCTGTGAAAGCGCCCCTCATCTAGAGTTTTGTATAAACCGGCCGCAAGAGCGAGTAGTGTTTTACCCGTTCCAGCTTTACCCACCAGAGAAACAAATAAAATTTCATCATTTAACAAGCAATCAAGCGCAAAGCTCTGCTCTACATTTCGCGGGTGAATACCCCAAATACTTTCAGCCGGAGTAATAAGCGGCACAACACGGTTGAGCTTCATATCAAAACGACCTATAGCGCTATGGTTTTCATTCGAGCTGTCACGCATAATTAAATACTGATTGGCAATCGGTGTATAAAGCTCTTCAGGAATCTGCAAAGATTTCTCTTTATAGAACATATCAATCATCTCAGGATTCAAATTGAGCTCGAGCATACCCTCATACATTTCTTCAACATTTGAACTCTCAGGGCGATAATCGACGGCTTCAATACCGTACACATCTGCTTTAATTCGAAGGTTGATGTCTTTAGTGACAAGCTCAACTTTTGAATTTGGATGAAGGCGCTGCAGTTGCAAAGCCTTACCTAAGATTCGGTTGTCGGCTTTGATCTGATCAAATTCCTTAGGTAAACCTTCGTTACCACCAGAGTCAGTCGTCACATAGACTATAGAGTTTGTCTTTTCGATTTTAACACCATCGGCAAGCGACCCCTGCGAACGCATGAGATCAATAAAGCGGCTGAATTGTCTAGCGTTTCGACCATTTTCACCAAGGTCGCGCTTAAAACGATCGATTTCTTCAATCACTACAAAAGGAATATAAATGTCAGCATTTTGAAATTTATTAATCGCAAGCGCGTCAAACAGAATGACATTTGTATCGACAACAATTTTTCTGTCTTTTTCTTCAGTTTTTTTTGCAGCCATTTATTTTCTCCTGAACGCGCTAATGTGCACGAACACATTAATTCGACAATAAAATGTTCAGGATGTATAGTTATTTCTTTAAGCCTGACACCATGACGTCGCCTTTGTCTTTTTCAAGGCTCGCGCTCACAGTTTCAATAAATTTAACAAAATGATAAAGCGCTTCATCATTCACAGAGCCTTTTAAAAAGTGAGCACCATGTCTATATGACGCTTCACCTGTAAGCTGACGCTGATTTTGAATACTAATTATAAACGGAAAATATGTATCTTGACTGAGATAAACACGCATCGCCACTTCTTCACCAACTTTAAAGTGACCATTGGATTCATCCATATCAAAGGCAATACCATTTTCAGAAATATCATAAATATCAACTTTCAGTAACCCACCACGAGTGTCGGCAAGGCTTGGGATCACAACATAAGCGCCTATAAAGCCCGTCAAGATAGTTCGACGAACCTCGCGACGCTCATCGCTCAGTATAGCCTCTCTCCTGACCGTCATGTCTAAAACTTCAGTGGTAGCCTTAGGCTCTGAGGCTTTTGATGCACTTGGCATATTCGCTTTTTGTTTTAGTCGATTATTTAAATCAATTACGTTGTTTTTATACATATCCCACCCTAAAATCTTATCGGAAGAAAATGTCTCAACTTTAACCGTTCTTAATGGTAATGTAGTCAAACTATGGGGCTTAGATTTTGGATAATATGAAATCATATCAACCACTTATCATTAGTTTGCTTGCTCATATATGCCTCATTTTATTGGCACTACTAGCCCCATCCGAAAGCCTGTTAAAACCCCAAACTCAAGATATCGAAGTTGTGTATCAAAATGAGACGAAGCCTAAACTTTTTGTTTCTGACCCCAATGAACAGGCGATCAATACCGCTATAGAAAAACTAAAAGATGCCGCCAACAAACTATCTCGCTACAATGAGCGAGTTAAAGAAGAGGTCGCAGCACAAAAAAGTGGGCGAACACAAAATCGACCGCCGCAATTGCGCAAACAAGTTCGCGAAGAACTCAAGCGCCCACTCAATGAGGATGTCCCCTCAATCAATAGACCACCGCCAAACCGTGTAGCAAGCGACACCCGAACGGGCGATTCGAGTTTATCTGAATTTATTCCTGAAGTTAAAATGGGCGGCTTTACTGCACTCAATACCGATCAATTTATTCATTATACTTTTTATGCAAGAACCAATGAACAAATTCGAAATAGATGGACGAGCAATATCAAAAATTTTTTAAACAACACAGTGCAAACAGAACTCAATCGACTTGCACAACAGACACAAATCTCGCAAATCGAAATTATTCTCGACCCTAATGGGCGATTTATAAAAGCTCTTATACACCAGCGCTCACAAAACCCAGACATAGATCAGGCGGCCATAGAGGCCTTTCGTCAAGCGTCTCCGCTCAATAACCCTCCAGAAGAAATGATTGAAAGCGATGGCTTTATTCATCTTCACTATGGCTTTCATATTCAACTTCGACCTCGCTATTTAGCTAGGGGCTCAAAGTAGAGTCTGTTTTTTTTTCGTAGAAGTGCTCTTCAACTCCTTGTTACAATGTAGAGATGCGACATTTAATATTATTTGCTCTTGCCTTTTTAATTTCATTTTCAGCCACAGCCGGAGTTATGGAGCTCGGCGCCAGCTACTCCACAAGAAATTCAAGCATCGATAAAGATAATTACACCGAGAACACTTCGTGGACAGGTTCATTTGCTTGGTACTTTTTAGAGATGTCGGCCATTGAATTCAGTTACACTAAAGGCCAAGCCACTCAGAGCTTAAAAGCTGTCGCCGACCCAAATGCCACACTATACTATGCTGATTTTGAGATGTTTGGAGCAGATCTTGTTATCACCTTTGCCGGAAAGACCTCGGTGCTACAACCATTTGTACGCGGCGGGTTTGCCAGATTAAAAAAAGAATTTTACAAAGAAGACACTTCAAATGGTCAAATCACAGCCTACGGTGAGCCTGTAGATCAAGTCGTACCGAGCTATGGCGCGGGTCTCAAAATCAATATCACGCAGTCATTCAACATTAAAGGCAGCTATGACCGCTGGCGCAGTGGTACAAATAATGACAAAGACATCTGGGATGACGCAATTAAAGGCGGAATCTCGTGGTACTTCTAAGACTCGCCCTACTGCTGCTGTGCCCCCCGCTTCTATCTGGATGTCTTTTTACCTATCTTGTTCGCTCCGGCTACGACCAGGCACAACTGCTGAATAACCGAGAACCAATTGAAAAAGTTTTAAAAGAAAATAAGTTAACGCCCGAGCAACGCCAAAAACTAGAGCTCACGGTAAAAATTCGAGACTTTGCCACCACGAAGCTCCACCTAAAGCCGACTAACAGTTACACAACTTTTGTGGATTTAAAGCGACCTTATGTCACTTATATCGTGACCGTAGCAAAAAAATGGGAGCTTGAGCCCCATCTCTTTTGGTACCCTATAGTGGGCAGCTTACCCTATAAGGGGTTTTTCAAAAAAGAAGCAGCCGAAGAAGAAGCTCAATCTTTTGACCAAAATAAGTTTGACGTTATGGTCCGCGGAGTCAGCGCATATAGCACACTCGGCTGGTTTGAAGACCCTCTACTGTCGAGTATGATTAGTGGAGAAGATCACCACCTCGTCAATCTGATCATTCATGAATCTACACACACGACTCTTTATATTAAAAGTCAGGCTGACTTCAATGAACAATTGGCCACCTTTGTCGGCAATATCGGAACTGAAATTTATTACAAACAAAAAGAAGGCGAAAACTCATCGACACTTAAAATTATTGCAAACGAAAATTCTGATGAAAAAATATTTTCTGAATTTATTAGCTCAGAGCTCAAATCACTTGCCGCTTGGTATAAAACTCTACCAGAGAAAAATGAAACAGCACGACTGCAGAGATTTTCAGAAATTCAAACGCGATTTAAAACTGAAATCGCACCTAAAATGAAAACCAAGCAATATGCAGGCTTTGCAAATATGAAATTAAATAATGCGACCCTGCTTTATTTTAAAACCTATGTATATGATCTAAATTTATTTCAAAAACTATATGAGCACTTCGGTAAAAATCTCAATGACTTCTTGGCCTACTGCAAATCACTAGAAAAAAGCAAAAACCCTCATAAAGACATTGAGAAGTTACTTGCTCGCTAATTCAACTCTCCACTTTGAATGACCTCGTCTGAATCTAGCTTATATACTGAGTAAGAGGTATGCCCGTCAGTTGTAGTGAGTGCCATAAAGTAGCCCATTATCCCCCCAGCAAAAATATAACCCGATAGACGATCACCCACTCGTTCTTCAATCACTATCTCTGACCCACCAATGTTATAACCAGAATCATTTTTAGTGCTTATCGCTTTTAAAAGTAACGCCTCAATCATACCTCGACGACTTTGTGATGGTGAGAATAGACCAAATTTGAAAGGGGTTTTCACTGGATCTTGCATAGCATGAACAGCCCTTGTGACATGAGCTCCAGTTAACAGTAAGGCACAGCCAAACGAAATAGCACGTGCGGTATTGCTATTTGCAATCTTAGATAATGTACCAGCCTGAACCCCTACTGGCGCAGCGGCTGTAAAAAATGCAAGTGCAATTCCTACAACAGCTCTCTTTAAAAATGACTTTAAATCGTATGTGTTTGCCACAGTTTTAACTCCTTACCGTCTATCGGTTAGAGAGCAATCCGTGCCAACTCATGGGATTCGTTATATTGATCGCCGCTAGAAAAGGATTCAATCTTGACGCCGAATTTCGGCCCAACTCTTTACTTTTGCATACATTCGATTGGCTTTAGGAGCTTTCGGTTTTTGACTGGCTACAATGCGTGCCATGGTGTCAGCATGAAAATTACCAAGAAATTCTGATGAAGATATTTCATTTTCAATATCTAAAGCTGGGTCTGAATTCTTTAAAATACGCCGAAGCCGCCTCAGGTTATCTAATACCAACTGGTCTGTACTTGAATATCTAAGCAACATTCCGAGCCGGCCCATCAGCTTTAATAACCCCTCACCCTCCATGTACTCAATCCAATCTTCGAGTTTTCTCATGCTTCAGCCTCCAATTGTTCATTAATATTATCTGGCAAAAATGCTTTTAGAGAAACCTGATCTCCAAGCGTATGTCGCAACTTCATAAGCGCATGTCGATAGTTGGCCTTGGCCGTATCATATGGACAATGCATGACTTCAGCAATTTCAGCAAAACTCATATCTTCAAAAATTCTTAAATTGAGTGCTGTACGTTGTTTAAGTGGCAACTTATCAACTTCGGCTCTGACAATAATTTTTAAGTCTTGATTCAATATCTCATCTTCAAAATCAAAATCGTAAACAATGTTTGTCTTTTCAACATCGACAAGCTCCGGGCGTTTACCGCGCAATTTATTTTTTGCAGTATTTAAAGTGATTTGATACACCCAGCTCTTAAATGCTGAGCGCCCCTCAAATGAATCGAGTTTTTGATACGCCTTCATTAAACTTTCTTGCACTACATCTTGAGCCATTTCCAAATCTCCTAGGACACGATAAGCAAGTCTCAACAGACTTTTTTGATGCCTGAGCACCAACTCTGAAAATGCCCGTATATCCCCGTTTTTCGCTCTCTCTACAACTATGTGGTCTGCTTCCATAGCCTTTACCCCCCGTTAGACAAGCCTTAAGTCTGGTGCGGTTAAAAAATATTTTTTAATCTCACCTTTAACGAAACTTCCTGTTTCGTCGTGCTGCTTATTTGTTGAGCAATGTGCAGGCCATAAAAAGTGGTGCATATTCGATTGAATATGAGTCTGTCGATCTACTTTGGTATTGAACTCCATACATAACTGAAGACGTTCAGGCCTTTTCGCGAGTGGCAAAAAGACTCTGTCAAATTTTAGAACACCAAAAAGTAACACTTTTTGTCAGCGACCACTAATTCAATTACTATAATAAGTAGCAAATGCTTAACCTTGGAGATTGCACTTATGCATAACAATCACTGCTGTCGCGTTGTACTCACGGGCGGGCCTGGTGGCGGCAAAACCACGGCGGCCGATCTTTTTCGCCGTGAACTTGGCGAAGATGTCGTGATCGTACCTGAAGCCGCCACAATCTTGTATACGGGGGGCTTTCCGAGATCAGAAGACCCTGATGTTCGACGCTCAATACAAAGCGCGATTTACCATGTACAAAGAAATCTCGAAGACATCCAGTCAACACATTATAAAAGTCGCGTACTGCTCTGTGACCGTGGCACTGTCGATGGTGCCGCCTACTGGCCAGAAGCCGATAGCAAAGGTTTTTTTGATTTTTTATCCACCTCGATAGAAAAAGAATTAGCCCGATATGATCACGTTGTTTTCTTTGAAACTGCAGCAGTGGGCGGAATGTCTATTGAAGGCGGAAATCCCACCCGCATTGAGAACCTCGATCAGGCGATACTACTCGATAAAAAACTACGTGCTCTTTGGTCACAGCACCCGAAATTTCACTTTGTTCCCCATCAAAAATCATTTCTAGGTAAAATTTCAACTGCACTATTTATAATGAGTTCGATAGTAAAAGGGCAGAGCAAAAAAAAGTAAAACTACAGACGTCGAAAGTCTGTATCTATTACCTCTTCATTAGGCGTTACATCCCGTGGTTCACTTTGCCTAGGAGACTCATACGACATACCCGGCGCACGTACCACTCGAATGCGCCGTCGCAA
>JAGRAK010000104.1 GCA_020434645.1 Bdellovibrionales bacterium
TTACTCGATTTAACAAACTCTTCTTTGCCGCAAATTTCAGGAGCAAGCTCACCATTAGTTCTGTGGTTTTGAGTACCATCAAACCAGCGCTTTGCCGCGGCACTAAATGTTGTTTGGTCATCTGGCGCCTGACAAAAACTGACCCACGGCACCTTTGTATCTGGATTTACAACGCCATTCGTACAAGCCTGCTCAGGAGTAATTCTTAAATTTTCGCCGTCTAGTTCTTTAATTACGGCCGCAGCGATATTGGTATCTGATTTATTTTCAAACCATGTTGTTATGCTAGATTCGTATTGCTTATAGTCTTTTTCTTTTTTCTCTACAGTTCGTTCTAAATCGCGAATTCGCTTTTCAAGTTTCTTTCGACTTTTTTCTAGACGCTTTTGCTCAGCTTCGATTTTAACAACCGATCTTGGTATCGTGACCCCACCCGAGCAGTTTTGCTGACCCATGTAAGCGCCGCCACCTGCGTAAACACCGGCATTGGCGTACATGCCCATCTGCGCTTGAGCTTGCGAACTTAATAAAAATATCAAAACCGGCAATGCTATGAAAAGTCTCTTCACTTCTCGTCCCCTTTAATAACAATACAAACTTTCGAATATACTATCTCAGTGTCTATTTCGACAGATTAGGCACTCAACTGAAACCCAAATTACGAATCAAGATGAAAGTCTAGGCCATCAGAGATTGCTGTCTCTTACTACTTATTCTACACTATGCTTTAAAATATGAAACATACTATTCTTTGTGTTGATGATGAAATTGATAATGTTGAGGCGCTCGAGCGTATTTTTCGCAAGAAGTACACCGTACTAAAGGCCACTTCAGCAGCCGAAGGTCTAGCTCTCATCAAAAAAAATAACATTTCACTCATCATTTCAGATCAAAGAATGCCTCGAAAAACCGGAGTTGAATTTTTAAAAGAGTCTATAGAATATCATCCGGATGCTATTCGAATTTTACTAACAGGTTACACCGATATTGAGTCTGTGATCGACGCGATCAATAGTGGTGAAGTGTATCGCTATATAACAAAGCCCTGGGACTCAGCTGATCTTGCTCTCACAATTGATAAAGCTATCGAAAAATATGAACTCGCAAGCGAACTAAAAGAAAAAAATGCAGCTCTCACAAAAGCCTACGAAGAGCTAAAAACATTAGATGATGCTAAAAATAATTTCATGATTTTAATTAATCACGAGTTAAAAACTCCGCTTACAGTTATTTTGAGTTTTTTAGAATTATTATTTGAAACTGAACTCAATGCCGAACAAAAAAAATACACCGATCGAATATCAACCAGTGCCCAAAAACTTAAAAAAATCATCGATGATGTTTTATCATTTGTTTCAGCAGAGACAGGGCTTACAAAGATTTCAAAGAAAAAAATATCGACCGAAGACTTTCTCGAAGAACTCACCGCTCGCTTTGCTGAAAATACAAAAGCTAAAAATCAAAAAATTATATTGCCGAAGAAAAACTACCAGATCAAAGCTGACGCCCATGTTCTCACCACCGCCTGCGAAAGGCTTCTCGATAATGCCATCAAGTTTGGTGACGAAAATTCAAAAATAGAAATTGAGTTTACAACACCCGATAAAGAGCATCTGGAGTTTGCGATCATTAACTCCGGTAAGCCGATGTCAGAAAAAATTATTGAAAAGATTTTACGCCCCTTCACCTTAGATGAAGATGTCATGAAGCACTCTAAGGGTCTTGGACTTGGCCTTAGCCTCACCCACGCCCTTCTTAAAAGGCACTCTTCACCATTACATATAGAGTGCCCTAACGGGCACGTACGGGCCTCTTTTCAGGTCGACCTCGCCTAACCTCACGATACCATTTACAGTTTTTCATAGATGATTTCATGGTCTGTATTTTTTATAGACTGAATTTTGAAACACTTGCGCAATAGCATTTCCAGAGGTATAGACCCACTGCATCATTTAATTAAAGGCACTCAGTTGCAAAGGAGAACGCTATGAAACTATTAGTAACAGTAGCCCTGCTACTCACTACCCCGCTCGCATTCGCTGACGAGCTCGACAATGAACAATCAGTAACAAATGTTGCGGAACGTGCGAAAGATCTTCCTGCAACTCTTGTTATGCGAACAAACATAAAGACCGGTGCGGTTGAAGTGGCGCATTTAAAAGATGCACTTTCTGAAACCCAACTATCTGAAGGTGAAGCTGCAAAAATGGCATTCACAGAAGTTAAAGTCGATGAGAAGTATGATGCCGTTGCATTCAACGAGCTCGATACTGATAACTCACGTGTCAGCTGGTACTTCTACTTTGGCTACACCCCGTATTACGGCTATGGTTACGGATACAATTACTATTATTATCCAACATATGCTTACTACGGCTACAACTATAGCTACTATCCATATTACGGATATTACTATGGTGCATACGCGTACAATTACTATCGTCCATACAGCCCGTACTGGTGGTAATAGTGATGAATCAGTTTATCAAGCGCTCTACACTTTGGGTTACATTCGCAATTTTAGCAATTTGCACGGTGGCGCCCACATCCGCATGGGCGCTTGATGCTGACAGTTTCACTAAAATAAAGCAGTCCTTAGGATTTGCTCCTTATTATAAATTAAACGCGGCCACTCGACGAAAAATTAAGGTGGCAGTTTTTGACAACGGCTTTGACGGTTACGAAAAGGCACTTGGCAAAGACCTTCCGGCCGACACAACTTATGTAAAGGGCACACTCCCCTCAAACGAAAAAAATGATACAGCTCACGGCCGTTTTATGGCTGAGATTTTATATGCACTCATGACCAATAACGGAAAAGAAAAAGATCTTGCCCCCGAGCTTTATCTTTTTAAGACCACAGGCTTCACTAATCTTAAAGAAGCCATAGATGAATCTATTCGCTTAAAAGTGGATGTCATCTTGCACTCTATGGTGCGTGAATACGGAAGCAATTTTGATGGCGAAGGGTTTTTTAATACAGAAATCAATCGCGCCACTTCTGCCGGAATCATCTGGGTTAACGCTGCCGGAAACTTTGCTAAAACAACCTTTAATCTGAAAGATTTTTCTACAGATGACGATGGCTGGATCAAGCTCCCTGGAGAGAATCAATCTCTCCCTATTCGATGTGAAAAAGCAGAAGATAAAAATAATACGAACTCAAAAAGTAATTCGACTGCAAAAAATGATAAGAAAAATGATGGCAATAACGATGCAAAAGACATCCCTGAAACTTGCGATCTTCGTTTAGTTCTGAGTTGGAACGACTTTAATAATGACCCCGAAGTTGGCACAAATAAAGATCTTGATCTTATTTTAACTGACGACACACTTAATATATTGCAGACTTCAAATTTAACTCAGACCACTGATGAAAAAACTGCGCCTGGCCACTCTAAGTACCCTCGAGAAATACTAGAGGCGACAATCAAGCCCGGTCGCTACTTTGTTCGCGTAAAAAACCGCAGCAAAAATTTTTCTAGCAAAGATAGCCTTCGCATAACTGCTGATCGAGCCATTTCGCCAAAAGGCTATTTTATCAGCATGGAAAACATTGACACCACTGAAACATTACTAAACCCGGCCGACAATCCGACGGTTATTACAGTCGGCGCTACCGATAGCGATCTGAGCTCCCTTTCAACTAAATTAAATAAGCCTGAAATCTTGGCTCCTTCACTTATTGCCGTTTCAGACCAAGAGGCTTACTTAGGGTCATCTAATTCAGCTGCAATAGTTGCCGCTGGTGTGGCATTAATTAAAACTCAAAATGAAGATTTGGATCGAGAAGAGCTGATCAAAGCGATGACTTCACTCGCTTATCAGAATGTCACCGGAGAAGGGCTGCCAACTCAAGTGCTCGGATTTAGCCCAACAGGCACAACTGATAGCGATGAAAACCCATGTTTTCAACTTGAACCACTTCAAGGTCCACCACCGATGTATATACGATATATTCTCGACCGTGGCGGAGTTTTGGTTCGCACATCCAATGCGCTCCGAATAGTGACTCCATTTGACCCGATCAATTTATCACCAGGCATGCGTCGCATTCAGCAAGATGACATCGTCGTTATGACTCCCGAAGGCCTTACTCTTCGACCAAGACGCGAGATGATACCACCACACTGGGCTGAAGTGTTTCAACTACCACAAGGTACAACGACATGCTCACTGCCGCCATCTTGGATGAGATATGCGCAGTCAGCGGGTAAGGGCAAAGACTTTCACCTCCCGCCCCCTGCAGAAATAAAATAATCCGAAATCTGTAAATTTACATTTCATTTTCGTCCGGAACTCGAATTCCGGACATCTACACTTAATATATTTTATCTGAGCTCGCCACTTTTCTTGCACATACTCCAGGCAAGAGGTGAACATGAAAATATTAATTTTGCTATATTTGTATTTATTCTCTCCCACTTGGGCAACTAATATAGACGCCATTAACACAAAAGATCTCTATCTCACCCCGAACTCAAGCACTCAAATATCAGTCCCCCATGGGCAACAAATTAAAATTCGTGGAGATAAAATTATCCACGTTCAAGATCTCGGTTCAAAAATAAAAATTGCTGCATCTAAAGAGGGTGAAGCTCGAATTTCTGTCGGGCTGAACACTTATGTTATTCATGTCGCCCACCCAAATCAGCTTCATTTTTTAGCAACCCTCAATCAAAAATTAAAAGAATTTTTAGACTTGCATGCTTCAATACAAAATCGAGAGATCGTCATTACGGGGCAGCTGCATAGACTTTCAGACTGGAAGGCTATAGTTGATATTGCTCGTGAATACGAATCGCATTTTAAAATGCTTGCACGTGTAGACGCCGACATTAAAGAGGCCGCCCGAGCGTGGGTGAATAGCAAATTGCAATCGCATAATTTAAACCTACCACATCTGCTATTTGAGCCACTAGTTACCGCTATATTGCCTGAAGATGACAAAAATCTAGACACCCTTTGGAGACAAGCACTTTTACCTCTAGGCATTCAACTGCAATACGAGAAATCGCAACTCTCTATTCAGCCTCTAGTTCGCGTTCGAATTGTTGTGGCTGAGGTGAACAAAAAAATGCAGTCGCAACTCGGTGTAGAATGGCCAGAAATTGTTTCAGCTTCACTCGCTCCAAAACTCACTGGAGTAAATTCTATTGAGGTCTTCTTAAAAGCCATGGAGCAAAGCGGGCTCGGTCAAATTTTAGCATCCCCCAACTTACTTGCCCGAAGTGGGAGCGAAGCTGAATTTTTAGCTGGAGGCGAATTTGGTATTAAAATCAATACGCGAAAAAGCAATGAGGTGCTTTGGAAGAGACATGGCATCTTTTTAAAAATAAAGCCGCAAGCAGATCGCTCAGGTCGCCTTAGCATAGAACTCAGCACTGAAGTTTCACTGATTGATGAAGCTCAAGCTGTTGATGGCATACCAGCACTTAAAACCAATCGGATGTCGACACATTTTGATTTGTCTCAGCCTCGCACCATTATTCTGAGTGGCTTGATTCGGCAAGATTGGGGGCAAAGTCAAAACGGGGTTATCGGATTAGCAAAAATACCAATTATTGGAGCACTCTTTCGCTCTCAAGACTTTATCGACAATAAAACTGAGCTTGTCATTTTCGTAACGCCCGAAATTGTAAATGACCGTGAATATTCGAATAAGCCACTTCTACCGAAAAGCTGGACTGAGCATGACTGAAATTCAAATTGCTTATAATAAAATTGTTCAACATATAGGTCATAACAATAATATTGATATTTCTAGTCTACCCGCTGCTGATGCCCACAATGATTTACAATCACAAGTTAAAAAACTATTGAGCGAGCAGCACTCAAACTTGCCAAATAAAGCAAAAGAGCGCCTGACTCATGAATTTTTCTCTGCTGGCCCACTTGAAACTTTGATTCATGATCCAGAAGTTACTGAGATTATTGTCAATGGTCCTGAAACTATCTGGTACGAAAAGCGTGGTGAACTTCATGAATTTGATGATCACTTTTTTTCACCTATTAGTTTTCAAAATTTTTTACAAAGATTAACAACTGAATCCCGAATCCAAGTTCATTTGGATCGACCATTTACTGACGGATACTGGCGGCAGTACCGGGTACATGTCATTATCCCCCCTCTTGCTCAAGGCGGAGCCCATCTTTCACTTCGCCGCCACCCCGAAAACCCGTGGTCACTCACGCGTTTAGAGGACGTGGGATGGGCTTCGCCAAAGGCTCTCAAAACTATTCGCGATATGATTAAAAACAAAATGACATTTTTAATTATCGGCTCAACGGGTACCGGTAAAACTTCGGTGCTGTCAGCCTGCATGCAAGAACTGAAATCCACCGAGCGCGTCGTGATTATTGAAGACACCAGTGAAATTCACCTACCCAATAAGTTATCAGTGAAACTCTTAGCTCGGCAGGATTCTCAAGGATTACTCAGTAATATTGACCAATGTGAGCTGTTGAAACAATCACTTCGCATGCGCCCCGATCGCATTGTAATGGGTGAGGTTCGTGGTGCCGAAGCAAAAGATCTGATCATGGCTTTTTCAACCGGCCACTCGGGTGGCATGGGCACTCTTCATGCTGACAATGCCAGACAAGCCCTATATCGCCTTGAGATGTTGATACAAATGGGCGCACCACAATGGTCGGTGCAAGCTATCCGTCATTTAATATATTTTGGAGTTCAAGGAATTATCACAGTGAAGCGCGTGAACGGCCATCGCCAGCTGGCGGCCATACACCGTATTACGACTCTTGAAGAAACTGGCTTTTGCTTAGAGAGCTTGGAGATATAATCTCTAAGCTCGTAGGTCTAAATGTTGACCAACCATAAGTTCATCATCACTTGATTCACGAGAGTCTGCACTTAAATCAAGAACTCCCAATTCTTGATCAGCATCATCTAAATCAACATCATTGATATCCACATTTTCAGCAGAAGTATCCACTCTCATTTTACCCTCATTTATTTCATCAG
>JAGRAK010000105.1 GCA_020434645.1 Bdellovibrionales bacterium
CTCGTCCAAAAACTCACCGCGGCAGAAGATTTTTATTTTTTCACAAATTTATCATATGATTTAGAATTATTAAGTGTTCGCCTGACTAAAATGTCTGCCAGTGAAATTGAATCAACACTAAAAGACTTTATCATCAGTCGAAAATTCACATCCATCAATCAAGCATTAATCCCCGTTATTAACTATTTTACTACTTCTCAAAACCCTGATCTTGATCAACTTCTTGCCGCTATTCAAAAAGATTTAAAACCCATCGCTTATAAAATAATAAATAATCGAATTAATAAATCTAACCTGAACTCGTATATTCAGACTTTAACTAGTAAGGCTTTACAAAAAAGTGCAAGCGCCAACTCTCTTCAGTTACTGCTTGAGACATTCACCGCTGAAATGATTGAAGCGGCCAAGAAAATTAAATCATATCTAGACGAAAGCACTCCCGCCACTTCATTGCCGCTCGATCAAAAAGCCTTGGTTCGAGCTCTCAAGTCGAGCATTTCAGCTATATCAACCCCCGTTCAGTCGCGTATTTACATACTTGTTAACGAGCCAGATTTCGCTATTCAAAAACAAATCTGGTCAGGCATTGAGTCTAGTCTTAACGCCAACATCAAAAGGTTCGGTGTAAAATGTGAGCCCATCGGGTTTACCGCTCAAATCAGCAATTGGAGTCGAGGTCTCTTTCAAAATGAAAAAACAAAGCTAGAACGTGAAGCGGCGCAAAGAGATTGCGATCTGGCGAATGTGGTGGGCTCAGCTCTTGGGCTGAAAAGAGAAAACCAATTCGGTGAGTTTGCCGATGTGCATGCCACTTTGGCTCAAAAAATGAGTGCAGATGATTTAAATGTATTTGTAAAAAACTACAGAGAAGAACTGACCTTTGATTTATTCACTGAATTTCAAATGCTCAATGCTGACATCAACAAAAAGCAAAAGCTTTATGACGTGCTCGCTGAATCAATAAGTGTCGAAAGCTCACTCCCGCTTGTAAAAGAAAATATAGAAAAAAGTATAGCCCCGCTAAATGCTACACTTAAAACAGTGAGTGCCAGCCGCTCTGTAAAAGATCTCGACTTTATTATAAAGCGCACAAAGATTATTAATGCTCTGTTAGGCGAAAATGATCTCTCGACGCTCTCCACATCACTCAATGGCTACAACGCTCTCGGGTCTAATATTTCAGATATTATGGAGAGTCGCGGGTTTGTCTTTCCGAATCTGATTGAGTACCATAAAAAAATACAAACCGAAATGATCAACAATGAAGAGATAAATGATCAGGTGTATGAAGAATTTTTAACGGCCAATATATATATCAGTATGGGCGTTATTGGCGGATGGGCAGCACAACATTTCTTAGGGGTATTGCCACGCTGGATGGGCGGCCCCAGTATCGCCGGGCTGATTCATAATGTCGGCAGTAAAACAATAAACCTTATTGATGGTCATGGCTGGTTTCTAATGGGGCTCATTGGCGGTCATATTGGAACACTCGAGCTCAAAAAAAATGATTTTAAAACAGGGCTAAAACACATAAATGATCTCACTCAATCTGAAACTTTAAAACCTGAGGGAGCTGAGAACCCACTGCCACTTATCGAGTGGTCAGATTATCAACAACAACTTCGTTACTACACTGAGGGCATTCACGCCGCCAATATGAATCAACTTATGGATCTCGGCTGGTTGACATTTCCGTTTATGATGAATCGCGCTATTCAACATGGTACGAAACGCATGACCGATGGATTAGGGCGCAAGAACGAAAAATTTCAAGTTCAATCATTTAAGCAACGCGGTTTTTATGAAATTAGAACTCGAATGAGCCTAAATCATAAAATGAAACTTATGCGCAGTTCATTTAAAGATATTAAAAATCCGAGGAGCCTAGATTTGACTGAACTTCAGATAGGTCGAGATCTCGCATTACGAGAGGCTCGAACCGCAGCAGAAAAGATCAGAATCAATCAATCTTACGATAAAATTATACTTGAATTTGGCTCTCGCTTAGAGCGGGTAATTGATCATCCGGCTATACTAGAAAGTTACTCTCGAGCTATGTTTGGCAATTCAGGTACCATATCGCAAGCTCATCGCTTCTATGAAGAATTTCGTGCAATAGCATTAAAAGCGAGGCAGATTATATGAGTATAAAAAACATCTCGCTTCATTTTATTTTGATTATAAGTCTTATTTTCTCACCCCTTGCTCATGCTAGCGGGGTTTCTGTAAATGTAGATAATTATGTCACAAGATACAAAAACTCAGCATATGCCTATACGCTGAGTGCAGAAGATTTTGAAAAGGCATTAGACGAAAACGGATTGCGTGGCCCCTATGCCGCTCAGCTTCAACTTGCCAGCGACAAAGAACAGGGCGCGAGAGACTCCCTAGGCAAAATTGAGGAGCTAAGAAATATAGAAAATATGGATCTTGAGGCTTTTCAAATTGTCGATCAGATGTTTAATCAAAGCAGTATTGAACAGATGAATTTAGATTTACTTTCAATCATGCATGACTATCTATTCGATGCTGATTCACGAGGCCCACTTTCACACATTATAAAAGCAATAGAAAATTACAACTTTTCACCTGAACAAATAACTGAAATGAAAAAGCAAGCCACCTATTACAAACAGTATGCAACAGGATCTATGTGGGCTTTTGCTCTGGTAACCGTAGGAACCATACTCAGCCTACGCACACGCGGCGCATGGGTTGTTGAAAATATCAGCCGGCGCTTCGGTCAAGGCAAAAATACAGCAGCGAAGGCCGCCAGTAAGCCCTCTGCTGCTGTAAAAACAACTACGCCATCACCTGCTGATAAAGAAATCGAAGACTTTATTCGTCGTACAAATAAACTACGCGGAGCGAGCCCACTTTCTGAGCACATGCTAAAAGACGCCCAGCTCATAAAACAAAGCAGCAGTGTATTAAAAACTAAATTCTTCTCTAACATCAGCGCTGTTTCTAAAAAGCAATCATTCAAAAACTTTGCATTCATTACGGGCGCTAGTATTACTGGTGGCGTTGCCAATATAGGTTACAATGCCCTTAATCGTGCATTTTTTAATGAAGACATCACAAACTCCTATTTTAACCCAGTCGACATACAAACGGACATCTACGACGGCCTCGCCGTTTTAAATTTAAGTTGCCAAAGCCATGATCTGCTTGAACGCGCAAAGTCTATTCCAACACATGCTGAAGAATTTGAACCAACAGTTGAGCAAATTGAACTTTTAAAAGAACTGAATTCACTTTATTCTGAATTTACTATTCTTAAAAAACTAACCCCCCAATATCTTGAAAAGATACTTCTAGATGAAAGTATTTCAGCCAATACAATCGACGGCACAGTTACACTAGACTTAATGTACAAAGAGTATCGCATTCAAGAAACTATCGCTTGTGAAAAGCTTAAGAATACCGGTAGTGAAATAAATGCTCGCGTTGAAGCCAGCTTGAGCGAGAGCTTGCTTCTATTAACAGAAGCATTTTTGATATTGTCCGGTCAGAATTAAGATGCCTTCACGATTTTACTAAATGGAACTTCTGCAAATCTTGGGTCTCCAAATGTACTTTGCTTAACTCCCATAGCGTTCATAATAGCCGAAAGAATTGACGTATGACTAATACCCCATTGATTATTTACATTTTGCTCTCTTACTTTATCGATAATTATGCTTTGACCAGTATCAAAATAGCCGCCCGCACCACCAATAAGCGCCGTAGGCACACGGTGATTTTTGTGGACGGGATAAGATCTACCAAGAACTCCGCCCACCCAGATTACACTCTGATCAAGCATAGAACCGCTCGTCGTATTCACGGCATTTAGATTCTGCGCTAGTTTTGCTACGTGCTCCATATACCACTTGCGTATCTCAGTTAGCTTAGCCCAGTGACTGGGCGGATTATGAGTCAATCCATGATGTCCAGTCATAGCCGATGGTGCAACACCTATTCGTGAAGCTAAAAATGGATGCTGTTGCTGTGAACCCTCAGACTCAATCAGTATTGTTGCAATTCGTGTTCGATCACATTTAAAAGCCGTCTCAATTAAATCAAACTGCACTTTCATGATTTTTTCAAATTGCAAATTGGCCTTATATAAATTTGACTGATAGATATCGAAGTCCTGAGGTTTCTGCGGCGGCGTGCAGCTTTGTTCTGGCGTGGGAATAGTATCGACAGTTGAGATTTCCCTTTCAATTGTGTGAACGGCATCCATATGATCTTGAATGCTGCTTACTTCATTTGCACTGAGAATATTTTTTAAGTTATTAAATTCTTTGATCACAACATCTAAAACACTTTTCTTTTTTAATCTAATTCTATCAAGTTCAGCTTGTGATGAGTTTGAATTGAGATTCATACTGCCAAATAACCGATCAAAAGCGGCCACAGGATTGTTATAAGGCAGAATTTGATTATTAAGCCCGGCACCTGAATAGCTTATCGACCTTTCATAGGCATGCTCTGCCAGTGGATTAACTCCTAAGTTGATCATCGAGACGGCCGTACCCGAAACCACTGAGGCTTGTTGACTTAGAAAGTAATCCAAACTCACACCGCCGCCATAGGCACCCATAATCGGCCCCAACCTATTACTTGTCTCACCAACATTATAACGCCCAGTGAGCATATTACCCATAGCCACATGCCCACCGTCATCTGCCATGGCTAGGCTGCGCCTATCTCGGCTATTGATGTGCACCCCATCGATCACAATCAGCTTACTTTTTAAAGCAGCAAGTGGGCTGAGTATTGGAGAAAGAGTAAAATTTCTGCCGGCAACATCCGGAAAAAACTGATCTTTAAAATTTGGCTCTTGTCTCTCATTCACGACGCCCATCGGCATGTAGACAAATAGAAATCTCTTTGACGGATTTGTTAAGGCTTCGGCTCTTAAACACTTTAACATTGGCAAAAAGAATATGAAGCTACCACCCATAACGTGTAGCAATTTTCTTCTGCTGATATTCAATTTTTCTATATCTTTAAAAATTTCGTCACTCATTTCATTGCTCCCGCTTAAGAAGTAAATCACTTTCTAAATAGGCCTTGAGAAGACTCTTGAGACTAAAGCCACTGTCTTTATATTTCTGATTTATTTTTGTCACTTCACACTGGTCTTGAGCGCTCGGACTGCGACCAAGTAAAAATTGAAACATTCTTTCGGAGCTACAGAGTTGCACATCTCGACTTTTACCTAAAGCTTGAGACAGTACCCCGACCCCTTGGTAATCCCCATCGGCATCAATTGTCAGTCTCAGCTTACCTGTATTATCCTCAGTCTTACCTGTATTAAAAGGTGAGAATAGGCCATTTTCATCGTAGTTTGAATATGAAAATCCGATAGGGTCAATCATCGAATGACAAGTGTTACAAACGGGATTTTTAGCGTGAATTTGAGCGAGCAAGCGTGGGTCTGTAGGCAAAGGGCCTGAAATGGGCTCAAACTGAACATCTGGTGGAGGTGGTAAAAATTGACAAAGTAAATTTTGCCGAACGAATATTCCTCGATGTATATATGCATTTTCACTTGTGGATATAGAAGCCACAACCCCTGGAAGAGTCATGATTCCAGATCGACTAACTCCGTCCATTTGATGCTCGATATATGAAGTACTAGTTGCGGCACTAGATTTATAAAATTGAGCTAAATCTTTGTTTATAAATGTAGTTTGTGAAGTGAATAGATTCTCTAATTTAGAGCCTTTGTTTCGAATAACATGATCCACAAACCTTTTAGTTTCTTCGATCATAGATTGGCTAACCGTACCTTTATCAACAACGTCACTATTAAATGTCTGGCCGCTGATTGAATAAATATCAAACCACTGAGTGACAAACTGAGTGAGATTGTCACTTGCACGCTCATCATTTAACAATCGCTCAATTTGCCCTTGCAAAACTGAGTTATTAGAAAGTGCCCCTGACTTTGCCAATGCAAAAAGTTCGTCATCAGGAATCCTATTTATTATTGAAAACGATATGCGACTCGCCAAATTGTACCACTTATAAGGGCTTTTACTCCCCAACTCCTGGTGATACCAGAAATTTGGAGATTGGAGGAGTGCTTGTAAAACTAGCTCTAAACCTTCAAGATTCGTGTCACCCACCGCATAAAGATTCATGTAAGTATCCAATTCTGAACTCGTAATAGGGCGTCTAAAAAGCATTAATGCCTTTGACTCTAAGTAACTTCTCATATCGGCAGATGAATCCAAATTAACTTTAGATTTCTCAACAGCCGCAATGTTGATTGATGCCGCTTCTGCAAAAGCCTGAATGCCTCTTGCATACTGCTCTCTCACCTGATTGACGCTCTCATCATTTGCGAATCCACTCACCTTGGTGTCATATTCAATTAAACTTTGAGTATTATAAATGCTACCAAAAGTATCCACGATCGTATTTATAATTTGCCTTCTCGACATACGCCACATACGCGTTTTAGGTACCCTACTGATCTCCACTTCTTTTGGTAAACAAGTGCCATTACTGACTTCTAAACCACGTATCCAGTAGTAGATTTTTTCAATCTCAACTTCAGACATCGGCCCTGTTTTAGGCATACGGCCTTTTAAAATAGATTGATAGAGTCTTGAATTTTCAGGCTCACCCGGAACAACAAGGCCAGTTTGAACCAGTGAGTTTGCATTTAAAATATCGCTGACTCCACCCACTCCATCAGTTGGCACCCCATGACAACCGGCACAGTTGCGGACTAATATTGACTTCGCCTCTTTACCAAAATCAGAATTAAATGAAAGTTTACTGCCCATATCAACTATCGGAGGAACTGGATTCGGACTCGTTGAGCCTGATGTCTCAGAACCCACAATTTCTGTCGGCTTAAATGGTGCACAGTTGTGATAGAGCATAACAATGAGTGAGAGAATAACAATTTTTAATATTGTTCGAATTGATATATTCAAATCCCCCCCCAATTTATATCTTTCGGATAAC
>JAGRAK010000106.1 GCA_020434645.1 Bdellovibrionales bacterium
ATGAGATTGAGATCACTGAAGATGGGATCGACCTTGACAAAGTCATGGGGCAGATTGAAAAAGAGCTACTCGTGAAAGCTATTCATGCGGCTAACGGAGTGAAAAAGCGTGCGGCTAAATTACTCGGCATCACCTTTCGCTCCATGCGCTACCGTGTAGAGAAACACCGCCTCGGTACAATCGAGGACAGTGAGCTGGACGACGAGGAATAAGGTACCTGGTTACCTTTTTAAGACTTGCCGCATAAAATACGTTAATAAGGCCCCGTAGCTCAGTTGGATAGAGCGAGTGTTTCCTAAACGCTAGGTCGCATGTTCAATCCATGCCGGGGTCACCAATCTTTAGCGGTTGCCAGGACCGTCAAAATTGTAAGCATTTTGAGTACCCTATATTCTTTTTTACATACGCGATCAAATCTCTAAAAACCAGATCTGTCTTTTAATTACGAACCCCATTGGTGAAAGTCGAAAGACCTATGTTAAGAACCAAAGTTAGTATTTTGAAATTGCCAGTCCATGTAGACCTTGCACAATATCGGCCATAATTTCATAATTCAGGGTATCAATTGTATCTGTGGCCTTGTGGTAATTCGAGTTTCTGTAAAATGAAGTATCTGTTATCATGTACGCGTTATAACCAAACTTCCAATAATTTCTATGATCAGAAAAATCGATGCCGGGTACTATATCTGGGGCATTTAATCCGTATAATGGCGTATTCATCGATTGAGCAAGGGAGGTCTTGAGTTTTCTGGAGTTCCAGTATTCTTTGATCCCACCAATTAGTGCAATAAAATTTCCTTTTAGTGGGTAGAATGCATACAAGATCTGTGAAGGGTAGTTTTGGCTCCACCATTTATCTGAATAATATCCGATCATTTCTACGGAAAGCATAAAGGCAATGGAATCATTTTTATCATTTAATGATTTCGCATGGATATAAGATCCCATATTTAAACCACTAAAATAAGGTGGCTCCTCAAGTGTGTAGGCAACGATTTCCAAATCATGGGCTGGTTGTATGTTGTTTTCTTTTATTATTCTTGTCAGTTCAATGATGCCGGCTACACCACTGGCATTGTCATCGGCACCATCTTGATCAGCGGCTACGTCATAATGGGCTCCAATGATGATTTTTTTACGATATTGGCCACCAAACGAACAAATTACATTTTTATACATTTTGCCATCAACTTCATAATTTTGAAAACTCACTGCGGCACAGTTCTTTTCAAATTCCATTTTAATGTACTCAGCTACTTTATCCAATGAGTCAGAATTCGCGTAATTTCTAAAAGGGCTAACGTTCACAATGTGCTGCACATGTTTTTTTAATAGATCCGGAGAAGAAATTGAATTTAGATTTTCATTTTTTGAAAATACAAATATGGGATTTCGTAATAGGATGCCAATTAAAAAAAATGTGATAATAAGCAGCGTGAAAATTCGAACAGTTTTCTTTATTAGCATCAAAATAAACCCCACCATTTGGTTGCCTACTTCAAAATCTTATTCGGGAACGTATAGTTTATCGAGACACCTGAAAATATTAAGTTTGAATTTTCAACATGGATATATTGTGAAGTTGTTTTGGTGAATATTTTTTTCCATAGTTCTTCTGCTGTAGGCACTGAGCGGCTGAAGAAAGTGAGGCTCCAGTGGCGGTTGTAGTGGTAGCGATACCCGAGTTCAACAACAGCTGCGATTGTTGTTTGATTCACGCGGTATTTTTCAGTTCCTAAAGTTTGAACTTCGTCCCATTCTAAAGCGGGGATTATATTTAAATAAATAGCATGCGACCTATTTTCATAAATAAAGCTTGGCCCGTAGCCCGCGTCGACATGAGTGCGTAAAAATATTTGGTCTGCAACCGGCAGAAAAGTCGGAAACCTTTCTTTCGAATAACTCACATTGGCAGTTGGAGTGAAGACAATGCGCCCCCTCCAGCCGGGGCGATCTATTGGGGGGAGGATTCTTCTGACTCCAACCGTAGATAAAAATTTAAGAAAATCTCCCCAGAAGCCATCTAACGGTTCAGGTTTTGCGTCATGTGTGGCCTGATCGACATCAAGTGAGGTGCGTGAGTTTGAAAAATCGATTGAGATAGAGTTTGGGAGAAAATAAAATATTTGCCCGTCTTTACCTGCCCAAAGCGTGTTTTTCGTATAATTGATGTTATCAGTTTCAAATTCTTTGTTATAAGGGATAGACCTATCATTTTCGTCAAACGGAATAAACTCACCAGTCACAACGGCTTTATCATTTTTAAAACTGACTTCAGATTGAAGTAGATGAGTGGCCTGTAGGCGAGCGTAAAGATAATAAATATGTTCTTTTTCGGCCTTTGTGTTGTAGTCCACATCTTCACTTTCAAAGATAGGTAGGCTCAAGTAATAGGGAATGAGTTTAGAATTGATTTGCGAGTTTTGAATGAGGTCGTGTTCAATTAAGACTCCGGCTTCGTCTGAAAGATTGGCATGGGTTGAATTGGGCGGAGCGATGGCGATGACCATCGGTGTTGTTTTGGAGGTTTTTGTTTTGCCGCTAAACTCAGGAAAGTCATAATGAACTTGATCGTTCATTTGATAAGCAGCACCTGTTACAAAGTCTGTTACTACACCAATCGGGTAGAGAGTAAGAAAAATAAGGTTGCCTAAAGTGACCTTGCCCCAGCGAAACTCGCCCGGCACGACAATTGTTTTTTTAGAATTCTTATAGACGATATCTAGTTGCTCAGACTTTGAGCGCTTGACGATAACAGGGGCTGGAGTATTGCCGACGAGCTCACCTTTATAGTAAATGCCGGCGCCAGGAGGATTTGAAGTGACAAGTAGGCCTTGATTTTTACCGTCAAAGGTGGCGCACCCCGAGAGCACAATGAGGGGCAAGGTCAGCGTTGTTGAGACTAGCGCGCGAGTTATAAAGTTACATGTGTATCTTATAATTGCTCTTATTGCTGGTTTGAATTTGAAATTAATTTTTGGCACTTCTCTTTTTTCTTATCGGCTACGAGTACTGTTATTTCTCTGCCATTAGAACTTAAATTAACTTTACCGTCACCCTTTTTTGGCAGGCCGCGCCCCCACGGGGTATCTGAAACGTAAACATCGTCATCTGAGACAAGAGAGAGAATGCGAAGATCTACTATTAAATCGTTTAATGTCGAGAGGGGAGTGTATTTTTGCACGATAAAAGAATGTGGAGACTTGCGAATGAGTTTTGCCATAGCCATTATTTTATTTTCAGTCAATTTAGGTCCGACCCAAACTCCGTCACCACCACGACCATCAACGGTTTTAATCACATATTGATCTATGTGGGCGAGCACATGTTTAAGCAGTTTTTCGCGCAATGCGCCTGTTTGCTTATGGGCAAAGCTTTTCGATGAAATGTTTTTAATTATTGGCTCTTCACCCAAATAAAATCGAATAAAATCTTCGACATAAATATAAAATTCTTTGTCCCCTATAAAATCGATTCCGGGTGTGTAATTGCTGGCTACTTTTTTTTGTAAAATGGCTTCAGTGAGTCCGCGTGTGTCTCGCCCAAGTCGCTGATAGTAAGCAACATAAGAATCTTCTCCGTCGGTCGATTTTTGAAGCCTAAGGGTATTGGCTTCATAATTGGCATCTAGCCACCAGTGCTCGCCATTTAAAATGATGAGACCGACTTTAGTTTTTTTATTTGTTTTCGTATTAAGCGTGTAAACACCATCTTTTTCTACTGACAACCGCTCTGTCGTGTAGGGAGAGATAAACCGAATGCCTCTTTCAGATAGTAGTTTTCGAACTCGTTTATCTTCATTGTCAGGGTATGGGGGAGTCATATACATGACGACATCTCCACCGTGGGCTGCTGCCCGTTTTTTATAAAGACGAGCCAGTTCATCATAAAATTTCTCAGCATCACGGTATGAGAAGTTTTCAGATAGGTGCGGAAAGTTTTTTAAGTAAAATTTTTGCGCTAGTACCAAATCGCCAATGCCGCCCACAAATCCGGGGTTATCTTCGATGACCCTCCACTGTCCTTTTTCGTCGCGAATAATATCAGGTCCATATACGAAAGATATTTTTTCTCCCTTTAAGAGTTGATCATAGGTGTGATCAGAGGTCCGTTCTATAATCGAGCGTATTGTAGATTCAGATACTATGCCGGCACTAAGATAAGTGCGCCGGCCAGAGTAATGGTCTTTTAAGAAAGCGACCAGTGCCCGTGCTCGCTGCTCAACTCCTCGCTTGAGAACCTGATCATACTCTCTTCCGTCTAGTACCCGCGGCATAGGATCAAGCGTGTTGTCTCCGGAAAAGGCTTTTTTTGATTCTTTTAGATATTCTCTTTTTTCTTTTTCTGAGAGCTTAAGCCAGTTGGCGTAGTGCTCTTCGTAGTGTGGGTAAATCTTGTTGCCCCTGCTGATCTCATTGTAACCTTTGGCAATGGCCAAATGGGCGCAAAGTGAGATGACTATAATTGATAAAAACAGCCTAGCTGATAAATAAACCCTAAATTTTGACATTAAAGCCCCCGCTTGAGGGCATACTTAGCATGGCGCCTTTCACACTTGCGAATTCAAATTTTGGTTATGAAATTATAACAATGGGGTATGCGCGGGTACTGATCATATAATTTAATTTAAAAAGAGACATTTAACGCCTCAAATTATAATCTTTTCATGCTGTGGCAACTAATACCCTATAGTTTTTCTAACTGTGTTATATTGACCGAAATAATACGTTACACGGCCTATTCGAGGAGTGCGAAATGAAGAATAAATTAGTTGTTCAATCTGCAATACTAAGTCTCATCCTTTCTGTTTCTTTCATGGGGCAATCTTTTGCTCAGGATCAAAGTGAGAATGGTGATCCCAAGTACGGAAATGTTGAGAGCCAAACTAAAAAGAAGAGGTCTTCAAGTGGTTCGCCTGATGAGCGTGGCGGTGAAGGTTCGTCTGGTGGAGCGTGGTATGACGATGCCGATACATCATCAGATCGCGATGCTGGCAATTTAGGTATTTTTAGCGTGAGCAGCTTTGATTTATTAAGAACTTATGCTCAGTCTCTAGATGCCGATGGCATGAATAGTTTTACTGATAAACTTGAAAAGACAAGCCCTGTGACTATGGCAGCCGTTGCGGCAGCGGGTTTATATATACTTTCTCGAATGAATCCGGCAGGAGCAGCTAGCGCAGTGGCAGCAGTGAGCTTAGGTGTGAGCGCAACTTCAAATGCAGCTGATGATGTAAATGATCAAATTTATTCTGCGTATCCGAGGTTATTTTTAACAACTCTTGATAGGTCTTCGGCAGAACTTGTGTCGTTAGCTAATAAAAATAATTTAAGTGGTTCAGTGGAAGCTTTAATTTTGACTTCAGCTGAAACGCTTTGCACTCCAGATCAAAAAAACACATTGGCTCTAAACTTTTGCTATAGCCTGTAACCTGTCTTTGTTTGTAGACGTGGCTATTGCTTGATAGGCTGTAGCCGTTAACAAATAATATACGCAGCGAGTCTTAAAAAGGTTACCAGGTACCTTATGAATTACATCACCCCAAAGGGCCTTGAGAAATTAAAGTCGGAGCTCCGCGAGTTGATTCAGGTGGAGCGCCCGGCACTGGTTAAGACGGTGGCCTGGGCGGCCAGTAACGGCGATCGTAGCGAAAATGCCGACTACATCTATGGCAAGCGGCGCCTTCGCGAAATAGATAAGCGCTCGGGGTTTTTAACAGCAAAAATTGAAGATGCGCATGTTGTTGACCCGAAAACACTCACTTCAGATAAAGTTGTTTTTGGAGCCACAGTCACGCTGGTTGATGAAGATGGCGCGCAAAAATGTTTTCAAATTGTCGGCGAAGACGAGATTGACCCGACCAATGGCCAAATATCATGGAAGTCGCCTATTGCTAAAGCCCTGTTGGGCAAAAAATGTGGAGATGAAATCAAGATCAAACGTCCTGTTGGAGATTGGTTTGTTGAAATAGTATCTATAGAATTTAAATAGATGAAAAAAATGATTTTACTCTTGGTTCTCCTCTCGTTTGCGGCGCAGGCGAGCGAACTCAATGATTATTTATTTGGTAGTCGTGAGAGCGAATCTCGCCACCGGGTGGGGGCGCGCACAGAAGGTATTTTGGTCATTCAAAATGGTCGCGTGCTTTATGAAAAATATGGTCGCGGGTATGATCAAAATAAACTGCACATTACCTGGTCTATTTCAAAAACAATGACGGGCTTGCTTTACGGTGTGGCATTAAAAGAAAAGCGAGTGAGACTCGATCAAAGCATATGTGATTTTGGATCCTTTTTAAATGCACATTTTTGTAAAATTAAAATCAAAGATGTTCTCACTTGGAGTACCGGCATAAAATGGAATGAAGAATATGAGGGCGCGGTGAAGCCGACAGAGTCGTCGATTCTGGCGATGCTCTATGGCGAAGGTCATCGCGATATGGCGGAGTTTGTGAAGTCTCAGCCGCTGGAGCCGAATGTTGCTCCGGGAGAGGTGTGGCGTTATTCAAGTGGCGATTCGGTTTTGGCCGCCTCCCTTTTAAAGGGAGTTTTTAAAGGGCAAGATTTGCGCAAGGTTTATAAAGAGAAAATATTTGACCCACTTGAAATAAAAGACTGGTTATGGGAGGGCGATAGCGCAGGCACTCTTGCTGGCGCTTATTATTTTTATACATCTCTTAAAGGGCTTTCGCATATTGGAGAGCTTTTTCTAGGTAAAGGGACTTTTCGAGGTCAAAAAATATTCAATGAAGATTTCTGGGAGTTTATGACGACGGTGCCAGAGTCATTTAAGAAAAATCGCGCGGGTTACAATAGTCATGAAATTTCAGGAGCGCACTTTTGGTTAAATAAAGGTCATGAGGCGGGGTTAAGAAAGGCCTGGCCGGATGCTCCTATCGATACAGTCGCAGCACTTGGGCATTGGGGTCAGTATTTGGCAGTAATTCCGTCTGAGAATGT
>JAGRAK010000107.1 GCA_020434645.1 Bdellovibrionales bacterium
CCTCGGGCCGGCCGATGCACCTGATCGCCACCGACGGAGGGCTGCTGCCAGCGCCGCTGGCCCTCCAAAGCCTGAGCCTGGCGACCGGCGAGCGTGCCGAGATCCTGATCACGCCGACCGGGAACGATCGCCTGCTCGCGCGCACGGTCGACAATTCGCCGATGATGGGCCACATGGGCCGGCGCGATGACGACGGCGCAGCCTTCACCGTCCTGCCCATTGCGGTCGATGAATCCTCGCGGGCCCGTATCGAACGCATTCCCGACTCACTCGGGGCGGCCGAGCCTTCGCGCAGCCCGCCTCAGGCGCAGTCGTGGGAGGTCACGCTCGATATGGGCATGGGCATGGGCGGCGGCATGCGAGGCAGCATGGGCATGGGTGGAATGGGCGGTATGATGTAATTTTCGTTATCGAAAATTGCAGATATGCTATTTTAAAAAACCCCGGAGAAATCTGGGGTTTTTTTTATCTTAGAATAAATAATTAAACCCAAAAGAAGCGGTTGTGTGTTTTTGACTCGCGCTTGAAACTGCGCCACTTTTGAAATCACTCGTATAAAGTTCAAAATCAAGTCCTGCTCGGGCGCGAAGGTTAATTGAAATTTCTTTTTCGCCAAATATACCGAATGTATTAACTGTATCTTTTGAGTTGCCAGAAGAGACAGGAGACTCTGTCAGCTTAGGTTGAAACATAAACATCAAGTTTGCGCCGAGACTGTAGGGAGAGCTGCCTGGCAGCGGATAGGCGCCGGCAATACCGAGTTTAAAACCACTATAAGTTTTTGTCGTCAGTAATGAAGAGGCCACTTCGTCAATTTGTAAGTGGTATGTCGAGTAACCAAAAAGGCCCTCAACCTTAGGTGAATCAATTGAAGCCCCGAGTCGCATATTGTATCCCATTAAAAACTCATAATTTGAGAGAGAGAAAGAGTTGACTATCCCTTGGCGAATATTGGCATGCATGCTCCATGCGGGAGTAAGCCAAAGCTCGCTGTCAATAGACACGCTTGGATAAGCGGGAGCGTCTGAATGCTCAGAGCTACTGGTGCCCTGAACATTTTCGGCAAACTGTCCAATACCGATACGAGCTCCGACCATGCCGAATGTAGGTTTTTTCTTGGGTAACCAGGCGGCTGGGTTAGCGCCGAATGAAATTTTGCCATCTGGGCGCTCAGCCAACCCCTCTGACGATGATCCGTTATCTGTCAGAGTGTCGGTGTTTGTGTAAACTACATCCTGAAGTCCTGATAGTTTTGAATTAACTTGTATGGCATTGGGTTCAACTTCAGTAACAATTCGCCCGAATGAAAGTGTGTCGTCTACTTTTAGAAGCTTAATTTTACCGATTACTTCTTTGTCGGCTGATATTAAAAAATTAAATTTAGGGTGCCGGTTGAGCTTAATGATTTGTATCACAGAGAGAACTTTGCCTTCAGCGATGTCATCTTTGCGACCTAAATTAACTGTCACACGTGTCCCCTGGCGGCTGAGAACCATGCCTGAGTACGGCAACTTGTTGAGTAAACGCTCCATCATTTCTTCTGATTTTTTCTTTACAGTCGCAACATCAAAAGTTTTGAATCCAGTTAATGTTTCTTGTGCGAGTAACTTTTGATCAGATTTTAAAAATAAATTCATCTTGATAGTAATGCCGCCGGGACCTTTTATTATGCCAGCTGAAACAAAAGCTTCGCTATTCAGGTGAGCGGCTAGATTTTTAACGGCATCGGGATCACTCTCTAACTCATCTGGAGTTAAGATGGCGCCGGTTGTGTTGGCTTCTGAAAACTCCCAGCGATGACTTTTGTTTAAGGAGTCTACAAGTGCTCGCTCTATGGGCTGGGAGTATATTCCCTGTAGATTGTCAAAAACAGGGAGGATTGAAATAGTTCTGACCGTAACGAGTGTGTCGGCTTCACTTGTATACGAGGATTTGCTTTGAGCCAGTGTGACTTGTGAGGTTAGGACTAAGGTCATGCAGAATATTATATTTCTTATCATATAAATAGTTTGTCTTGTTGTTGATTCAACGTCAATTTCGATAAAGAAGAAGAAAATATTTTCCGATACTTTCATTGTGAAGCAACTCTATATACAACAAATTTTAATTCTATTGTTCAGTTTATTATTCTCTGCGAGTGTCTATGCACAAATTGACCCTGCATCATCGTTACTTTTGCGCTCGACTTCAGACGAGGTGAGTTCTCCCAGCCTAGACTCAGGTCGATACACAGTTCGGCCATCATCTTCGCAGCCTCGTACAGATAAAAGCACAAAGGCCAAAAGCGCAACTTCTGATGCCCAGGTTATCATTCAAGAAAAAATTACTGCAGCGAAAGACAAAATCGAAAAGCGAGTCGATGATAAACCTGAAAAGACGGTGACTTCAAGTGCATCGCCTGAGCCCAGCACATCTTCGCCAGTGGCAGTAAAAAGTGAAGAAAAAGCTGAGGATAAAAATATAGTTGAAAAAATCAGAGAAGTTTTTTTAGGTGGCAATGATGAATCAATTTTAGAATATAAAGAGCAGCTTCATGTAGAAGATCCAAGGCAAAATTTTGCCAATATAACTGTTGCCCCAGGTTTATTTTATTATGATTCTTCGAGCGCCTACTGGTATAGAAAATATCACAGCTCTGGGCCGGGAGTATCTGTTGGGTCTGATATTTGGATAACTCCTTTTATGGGCGTGAATATAGATTATTTCACAACATTATCATCAGAGCTCAATGTCGATCCCACCTCAAAAAAATCAGCTCTGGTTGATCATCGTTACAGTACTGTGGGCTTTAAATTTAGAAAATACTCTACACTCTCTCGCAAATCTCCTCATTTCAATTTGGGGATAGTCTACTCCGACTATCAGATGATTATCCCAAAAGAAGAATCAAATAGAAGTCGCATCAGTTCTTCTGGGATAGCCTTTTCATTTTTGGCCACTATGCCACAGACAGTAAGCTCGGCATGGTTTATTGGCACAACTTTGTATCCAAAGCTTAAAATTAAAGAAGAAGCGGCAGCGACAGAAATAAAAACAGGTACAAATTTTGAATCTTACGGAATCAAATTTCAATTTGGTCAGAAATTTACTCTAGACCGTCACAACCAAATTTTTTGGCGAATTAGTCATCGCGTAGATAAGACTATCTATGGGGGTGCGGCAGATCCGGTTGATCCATTGACCTCCGTAGCCCCTGAGGGAGTTGTCGTGACCACTGGAGCATCTTTATTAGAGCTGGGTTATACTTGGGGTGACTGATCGGTCTCTGTTTTTGCCAAACGCTTGGCGCGCAACTTATAAAAGATAAAAAATAAAAGAAGCACTGCTGCTGCTAGTAAAATATATTTTTGCGTTTTTAATGCGACGGCCAACGCGTGGTCTAAGTTATCGCCTAATACCCAGCCGAGATGAACCCAAATAGGTACAGAGATTAAAGCTGCGAATCCATCTAAGAGTAAGAAGGTAAGAGGGCTTACGCCCATCACGCCGGCGGTAAGATATGTAGGCGCTCGCAAGCCGGGTAGAAATCTAGCGGTGAAACAAATCATCTTAGAATTATTGAGTACTTTCTCGCGTGCCAGTGCAATTCGCTTTTCAGTGAATACAGTTCGAAAAAGTGGCAGCTCGAAAACATGGTTTCCGTATTTGCGACCGAGCCAAAATAACATGCAGTCGCCTGAAAGCACGCCAACAAAACCTGCAATCAGCGCACCTGTGTAGCTAATGCTTTTTAGAGCGGCCAACATTCCGGCCGCGATCAAAGTAATATCTTCGGGCATTGGTACGCCTAGACCACAGGCCAGTAATATACCCAAAATAGCAGCGTAGGCAGTAAAACCGCTGAATCCAGATAGGAACGTTATGAGTTGAATCGAAAACTTTGTGTGCTCCACGTGAAAAGTGAGACTATAATACTTGTTATGGGAATTAAACTTGTAATAGTAGATGATGCACCGTTTATACGCGAAGCCATACGAGGCATAATTAAGGGCACAGATATTGAGCTGTTGGCGGAGGCATGTGATGGCGAAGAGGCCATTGTCGTTGCTGGGCGAACTCAGCCTGACGTAATTTTAATGGATATGGTCTTGCCAAAGAAGAATGGCATTGATGCGGCAAAAGAAATCTTAGAAAATAATTCGAAGATAAAAATTATAGCTTGCTCTACAGAGGGGCAAGAGGGGCTTCTTTTGCGCGCTCTGGATGCCGGATGTGTTAATTTTATTACAAAGCCATTTAAGGCAGAAGATATAATGAAAGCAATTAGAAAAGCTGGGAGTAAATGATGGGTGACTTATTTTTTTTCGTGCGAGTGATGGTGATCACGATAGTGGTTGTGTTGCTTATGCAAATTCGTTGGGGCAATACAACAATTGAAAATCATGCGATGAATTTTATTTCAAGCTCGAGTGTGGTGAAGCCTATTGATGATGTGGCTAGTGGTACGGTTCGGTTCATTCGTAATTCATGGTCTGCTTTTATTAAAGGTATTAATACGAACTTCTCTAATGCGTTAAGAAGAGAGAATCAGCCTGGGCAACGTCACTCAGGGTTTAATTTGCAGCGAAGCGAACAGTATGTGCGCGAGCAGGCCGTAAAAACTCGTGATGTTGCAAATGATATGGTGAGAGAGCATCAGCCAGAAATTCAAGAGGCAAAAAATACGGCAACCAACTATTATGAGAAATTTAAGAAAAAAGCGGCAGCGGCCTCTAAGAATATTCGCGGTCAGTTTGTTGATGAAACAATAGTTCCGGGGGACGCTCACAGAGCATCATCAACTGGTGATGATGACGCCCTTAACGAAGAGTAAAGTATAAATTTTTATTCTACAGCTGTAGACTTGCCTTTTTTGATCGGGGCAGGCCGTGTGCCAAGCGCGGCAAGAACTTGTTTTTTAACATCTACCTTTGCGTGTCGACCCTTATTGTATGGGCAGGGCTTTCCGTCAGCGGCAAGTGATTGCCCAGCGTAGAATGACACAATCATTGATAAAGTAAGACCTAATAACTTATTCATATCGCCTCCTGCTGAATAGTACTGCGAAGGGTGTGCCAGATCGGGAAATCTGGCAAACTAATAAAAGCCAATAATTTTGATATGTTGGCTGCTGTCTCATTATGAGAATTGTCTAAAATATTGACAGTTGAAAAGCAACACTTGGTCATTACTGTGATTCGCCACTGCCCTTATTGGCCTCTTGAACCTGCGCTGTGCGACCATCTTTTTTAGTTTTGCTGTGGCGATCTACAGAAGTGCTATTTTTATCGCATTCTGTGCAGACAGAGGCCGCTGAGAGTTCAGATGGTTTGTCGCCATCACTGATGTCTCCTTCAGCGCGAAAACTTTTGACGTCTGTTTTACTTGTATCGGCTAGAGCTGATACCGGTGAGAAAACTAAGATGGCAAGACTGAGTAAAAATAATTTCATACTAAACTCCAATTCGATTAAATATTATTTGACTCAGTTGTCGCTGGCGCAATGATTTCAAGTAAATTACTGAAAATGTTCGCGACCTGTATTGCGACAAGCGGTTCATCTTGGCTATCAAATTTATCCATAGTTCCGTCAGGCTTGTACTTAAACTTTATTGTACCGAGCCCAGGTCGACTGACAACGGCAGGCTTACCAAAGCGTTCATCATAGGTGATGGTCACAATTTTTTTCGACTGATCAGTGATACGTGCAATACGGCCTTTCATGTCATAGGCAAGAGACACGGTTTGCCCCGTGCTGCTTTTGGCGGCGACCAGATTGCAGCGTTTAGAATCATAGCTAAATGCAGTTTTAAGAGTTTGTGTGGCCTCTTTTGTTGGCTTTCTATCCTTGCTACCTTTTGTGTCGGCGACAGCAGGGGGAGGCGTTATTACAACTGTTAACAACGAAACTTTAGCGCAGTTATTGTCGTACTTGTAGTTGTAGGCATGATTCGGATCAATTTTAGTTTTAAGTAATCCATTTGAATAATATCCAAAGCGACTTGTAACGTCATCACGTACAATTTCAGTCGGCTTGCCAAACTCTTCATGATAAGTCGTATCGACTGTCTGTCCGTTAATTACAGCTTTAGAGCGCGCTAAATAGCGAGATCCATCTTTTTTGGTTTTATGCCAAAATGAGTAAGAGCTTTTATTTGTGACTTTGCCACCGCAAACCTTTACCACTTCAGAGCTATAATTATTAAGTGGGTCTTTCTCGTCGCTTGAATAAGTATAAGACTCTTTGCAACTTCTGCGATCTTTAAAACTTGTCACCCAGTCTTTATCTTTATCATAGGTAAGAGCTATAAATGTTTTATCTGGGTATGTCGCCTTCGTCATATTGTAAAGGTCGTCGTACTCATGTGTGTAAGTGTTCTTCCATGCATTATTAATGCTGACTAGGTTTTCACCTTTGTATTTGTATGTTGCAGAAAGTCCGCGTGGACCAACAACTTGCTTAACGTATTTTGAGTTATTGTAGTATTTAAACTGTAGTGATGTGCCCGCGTTGTCGGTAACGGTAAGAATTTTATCTCCGTTATAAGCGATTTTAATAAAATTCCCATTGCGGTCACTCATTTGAATAAGCTGCCCATTTTTGCTGAATTTTTGATATGTCCCGTTCGGTAAAGTTCTCACGTAAGTGGCGCCGTCATAGGTGACAAAATCATTAGACCGACCGTTTGCAAGATACTTTGTATTTTTTGAAACTGAACCCGTTATATTCAATTGCTTAGCGAATTCTTCGCGTAGAGCAGAGTCTGTGCGAATATCATTTTCTAAATTTGTAAAATAACGGTTATCTTTTCCCTTATTTCTTTTTTTGACTTCAGTCATTATTAGGGAGATGTTCTTATCTAAATCTTTACCATCATACTTTGCGGGAGTGTAATCAAGTTCAAAGCCATCCCCACAATAGATTATACGAAGTTTATTTTTTGCTGTGATTTTAAGTGAAGTTTCAAAGT
>JAGRAK010000108.1 GCA_020434645.1 Bdellovibrionales bacterium
CTATCAGAGCATTTTCCTGTTCAAAACGGCGACAAGAATGAACTGCCGAATGCCGTAGTGTTGAAGGAGTAGGTTGCTTTTGCATTGCTAGACTCGATATATCGTGCTTGATAGGGTAAAATACAAAAATGAAGTTCAGATTTATAGCCTTTACTCTTGCGTTCATTTCGATTTCACGTGCCCTGGCGGGGGCGTACGAGTCTCTGCCAGACACAATTTCTAGACTAAACGAGATCGTCAAGTCGGCTGGGTCAGAGCCAAAATGGGCTTGCGTCACCACGGGCAATAAAAGCCAACCTAGTCCTGCTGTTGGCCGCGGTACGAAATCAGAAAATAGACTTTGGCAAAATGCGGGATTTGAAAATGCCAAGTTTGAAACATGGCCGGCTGATATGCTTTATGAACCTTCGATAATAAATGACCCGGGCTTTACGCACGAAATAGATTTAAGCGTGGTTCTTTACCGAGGCACCAGTTGGGACAAAGAGAGCATACGGCAAAGGTTTAAGTCGATGGCAAAAGTGTTGAGGCAATGTAAACTGAAAATAAGCAAGGTAAAGTTCATTGAAGCAGACGCCTATAATGGTTGGCTGGACGTGGACGGAGTCATAAGGAAGAACGGGGATAGGGAGTCTCAGATCAGTGAGGCGTTGCCCATCAAGAGTCGCCCGGTTTTTGTTTATCTGCGATCGAGTCGCTTAACAGCCACAGGCTATGCCATACCCCAATATGTCGTCGAAGAATCAAATCCTGCCAAAGATACGATATGGATGACAGAATTGTCGCAGCAACTCTCGCCAAACACTTCCCTAGAAGCCCACGAACTTGCCCATGTTCTATTGAACAGTGGACATGTCGATCATGGCAGGAACAGAAATATTCTGCATATAAAACCGAACAGGCAAAACAATAAGATCGGCAATGAGCGCGGTGGTCAGTGTGATCAGATGAAAAAATATGGGGCTGTTCGGTCTATAAATACAAAAGATTAAAAATATATTGTTCCGGCGGGTTTTATTTTTAATCTTTGTGCCAACTTTACTTTCGCGGGCAAGAAAGAACTATAGGCGAAGAGCTTTTGACTAACTTATAATCAACACCCGTCTCTGTGGCGATCACTGAGATTGTACCTCTAAGTTCGCCGGCGAAATAGTTGCCTATGCTCATTTCATTATTGCTGCATTTTGCAATGTACGTCGTATCGTCTGTAGAAGAGTCATGTTTTACGCCATCCACGACAAACTCGCCGCCCTCGCCGCCTATGTTTAAAGTGATAGAGTTGAACTCCGGGTTCAACACGATGTTGAGATCAATATTTTGTCCTCGGTAGCTGCAAGTGTACTCGCCTGCTAAGTCGGCGCATTCATTCGTGCCGGTAGTGGTGTTGGAGCCTGAACTCGCAAAGACGCTGGTTGAAGAGAGAAGTAATAAAGCTGTCAAAATGTGTTTCATTTAATTTCCTTCGGTTAGTATTGGGAGCTATGTGCCTTTACCTCAAATGTATTTCATCATTCTGAAAATAGAGTCAAATTGTAGGCCTAATAATGACGCAATTGAAAAAAATGCATTGGTTGATGTGGCTTATTTGTTACGTAAACCAGCTCTTTGCAGATCGCTCAAGGCCGACTCCGTGCATGTAGTTGTAGAGTGCCTTTTGTAGGCCTAAACCCAGTTCGTCGTGATTGGTTTTGACTTTATCAGTGTACTCAATGGCGTACTCGGCAAATAAACCCTCTTTAGGGGGCTGGGTGCGTTCAAGTTGAATGCCAAATTTTTCGGGGTCTCGGCCGATGGGGGAGTGCGCGGTGCAAACAAAACGATGCCAGTGCGCTGAATGAATGGAGTCCTTTAAGAATAGGTTTCGAACATTTTCTAAAGATTCGATGGTTTCAGATTTTGTCTGTGTCGGAAAACCGTACATTAAGTAAGCGTGCACATAGATGCCAGCTGCAACAAAATTTGAAGTGATTTCAGAAACCAAATCAACAGTCACGCCTTTATTTATGAGATTTAAAATTCGAGGGCTCGCCACTTCTAGGCCGCCAGTGACCGCAACACAGCCGGCATCGGCGAGAAGCTCACAAACTTCTTTTGTAAATTGCTTATCAAATCGAATATTACCCCAAAAGGTAATTTTCAATTTGCGCTTAATAATTTCGAGGCTCATGGCTTTTAATAGCGCGGGAGGGGCGGCCTCGTCGACAAAGTGAAAACCGCTTTGCCCAGTTTCATTCATTAATTTTTCAATTTGATCGACGACCTGACTAGCTGATTGCGTTTCAAAGCGCCCGATGTAATCAAGATGTACATCACAAAACGTGCATTTCTTCCAATAGCAGCCGTGGGCAAGAATCATTTTGTTCCAGCGAAAATCAGACCACAATTGATGAACTGGGTTTGGTAGCTCGAGCATTGAAACATAATTTTTCAAATTCAAGCCCTCATAAGTCGGGGCACTCGATAATTTAAATGGCGGGTCTTTTTCTTTTAATGACGAAATGCGCATCACTTTTTTATTTTTTAAAATCTTTGTGCGAAAAAGCTCGGTTTCATCCCGCTTTTTGTTAAAGAACTCAAGTAAGCACTCTAGCGGTCGTTCACCATCGTCATAGGTGAGAGCATCTATAAATTCGAAAATGCGAGGGTCGGTCAGATCACGAAGTTCGGTGTTCACGTAGCCGCCGCCCGCGAAAATCTTTATTTTTGTATTTAATATTTTAAATTCACGAGCAGATCGAAGCGCAGCGTAAACATTGCCCGGAAACGGCAAAGTGAAACCAACAATATCAGGCTTAACAGAATTAAAATATTCAACAGTGAGTTCGTGAATAAATTGATCAAGCACGGTTGGTGAATGATTTAATTTTTTATACAGTGGAGAAAAAGAAGCTTGCGATTCGGCTAATTGCTCTGCATAGCGAGAAAGACCAAATTCAGAATCAATGCCAGCTGTGATCATATCCGACAGGTCGTCGATATAGAGGCTTGCGATATATTTTGCGCGATCTTGAAGCCCCATCTCGCCAAATTTTTCAAGGAGCTCTGGATGCTCTGCTAAATTTAAAAATCTTGGACCATCTGGTACCAGTTTGCGTTCGGCTATGCGTAGAGCCAAAGAGGGGTCGCGGCCTTGTAGATAGCCAATTACAGGGTCGATGGTGCACACGTAGTCGTCAAAAGCCTCCTGAAAGAATTGTACAGAATCATTTTTTAATTTATTTTTGGAGCTTGTCGCTTTTGCATTGAGCTCCGTGTGAATTCTCGTGAGCCCATTTTTAGAAAAAATCTTGAGAGCAAAATCAAGACTCATATCACGCTGCTGACACTCATAACCTTTGCTGCGCAAATACGAAGTTAAATACGCCGTTGCCGGGTAGGGAGTATTAATTTGGGTCATGGGCGGCGTGATAAGTAAAATGCGCATAGATAGGTAATAGCTGTTTCCTGAGTCATATCAATGGCCGCAGAACGTCATAACGCGTCAAGTTATTAGACACCATTCCATAATGATATTCGATACTTACGCGCTATATCATGCTGGACTTTTGACCAGAAGCCGCGTAGCCTTTATGTATAGGGTTCAAGCCATCGCTTTATAAATACGCGAGCTGAGTGGGATCAGTTAGCCAAGATAGAAGAGGTTATGATGGAAAAGCCCCATTATTTTAGGCGCTGCCACATTTGTGGTGCCCTATGCGAAAAGACCGGTGAGACGCATATTCAAAAATGCGAGAGTTGTGGCAAATCCTGGGCTAAATTTCATTATTTTGATGACCGATTCACACCTATTCTAAGTGATCGCACGCTCCGACCGCCTCCTTTGGATGGGGAGTGGCGTCCAATTCACGGATTGACGGTTTACTGGGAGAGTTTCTAGGTAGATACTCATCAAATGAAAGTTGCTTTAGAAGATATAAAATCAGCACGTGAAACAATCGGTAATGTTGTTAGAAAAACTCCACTTATGCAGTCTGCCGCGGCATCTGATCTCCTGGGTACGGATGTATATCTAAAATGTGAGAATTTACAGCTCACTGGAAGCTTTAAAATTCGTGGTGCGCTCAATAAAATTTCATCTCTAAACATAGAAGAGAAAAAGCGTGGTGTTATCGCCGCTTCTGCTGGCAATCACGCTCAAGGGGTTGCTCTTAGCTCATCGAAGCTCGGAGTGAAATCAACGGTTGTTATGCCATTGAACTCATCGATTGTGAAGCAAACGGCCACTCGAAATTACGGCGCTGAAGTTGTTCTACATGGTGAAGTTTATGACGAAGCGTTCGAGTATGCTAAAGAACTAGAGAAAAAATCAGGAGCCGTATTTATTCACCCCTATCAAGATGAAAAAATTATTGCCGGCCAAGGCACGATGGGGCTTGAGATATTTGAAGATCTACCAGATGTTGATTCTATTATAGTCTCAATTGGCGGCGGTGGATTAATTTCGGGCACAGCTCTGGCTCTGAAGGCATTAAAACCTTCAATTAAAATTTACGGATGTGTTGCTGAAAATGCTCCTGCCATGCTTTCTATGTATAAAAAAGAACAGGTGCCTACTCGAGCCAGCTATATTTCTATTGCTGATGGTATTGCAGTTAAAAAAGCCAGTCCCGTGATGTATGACCATTTTATTTCTAAATATGTAGATGATATTATTTCTGTCACTGAAGATGAAATTGCTGAAGCCATTGTGTTTTTACTTGAACGCTCAAAAATGGTTGTTGAGGGTTCTGGTGCTATCACGCTTGCGGCGGCACAGAAGAGTAAGTGGGATTTAGGTAATAAAACCGTGCTGACTTTATGCGGTGGTAATATTGATCTTAATTTAGTCGGAGAAATTCTTGATCGTGGTTTGTCGCGTAATGGTCGGGTGGCGCGAATAAGATTAATAGCAACGGATCGCCCAGGAACACTTAGCACACTCACAAAAATTATAGGCGATTTACAAGCTAATATTTTGCATGTCGAACATGATCGTATGCATCCATCGCTGCAAATTCGTGAAACGATGATCTCATTTGTTTTAGAAACTAAAAATGCAACTCATGTTGCTGAAGTGCAAGCCGCTTTCTCTTCTGCTGGGTTTCGGTTGGTTTAGGCTTACTCGAGTAAGGGGTAATAATGACAAAAGAAAAAAAATTATCAAGCCATCGGCTCACGGTGCGTATTTTAATCGGAATGGTTGCCGGTCTGATATTCGGTGTTGTGATCAATGCGATTAGCCCTGCCGAATGGATTGAGATATATGTTACGGGTGGGCTTTTACATATTGGCGGGAGTATATTTCTCGCAAGTCTAAAACTTTTGGTTGTGCCACTTGTTTTGGTTTCACTCATTTGTGGAGCTGGCGCCTTAGAAGATGTAAAAAAAATTGGTCGTATTGGCGGGCGAATGATGTGTTACTATATGTGCACAACAGCGACGGCTATTGCACTTGCCTTATTGCTAGCTTTATTAATTCAGCCAGGAAGTGATTTTCATCTCGACACGACAGCTTCTTTCACGGCGCCTGAAACACCGTCATTTGTTCAGACAGTAATTGATATTTTTCCGACCAATCCGGTAAAGGCGATGGCCGAAGGCAATATGCTACAGATTATTGTTTTTGCTATTCTGTTTGGCATTACTCTTCCTATGGTGGGTGAGGCGGGTAAACGTTTACTCGCAATATTTAATGATTTAAATGAAGTCGTTATGAAAATGGTCATGCTGCTTATGGAGTTTGCTCCATACGGCATCTTTTTTATGATTGCAAAAGTATTTGCTGGGCAGGGATTTTCGGCTCTGCTGCCCATGCTGAAGTATTTTTTAGTGGTTGTGGCGGCATTGCTACTGCATGAGTTTTTAGTTTTCGGACTTATATTAAAATTTATTGTTCGCTTAAACCCTGCAATTTTTTATAAAAAATTTCGCGGAGTATTGGCAGTGGCTTTTAGTACATCAAGTAGTGGGGCTACCCTTCCGATTACTCTTGAGACTGTTGAACATGACCTGGGTGTGCCGAATTCAATTGCATCATTTGCCATACCACTGGGTGCAACGATCAATATGGATGGCACGGCTATTATGCAGGGTGTGGCTTCAGTATTTATTGCGCAGGCCTATGGCATAGATTTAAGTCTCACCAGTTACCTACTCATAATAGTAACCGCCACATTGGCATCAATAGGTACCGCCGGAGTGCCTGGAGTCGGCATTATCACTTTAGCAATGGTGTTGCGCCAAGTGGGCTTGCCGGTTGAAGGTATTGGTTTGATCATTGGCGTGGATCGTCTTCTTGATATGCTGCGCACAGCAGTGAATGTCACTGGCGATGCTGTAGGTGCCTGTTACGTGGCACGAGCAGAGAAGCAATTTGATTTAAATATTTATAATAATGAAAAAATTTAAACTTTAACTGTTCAACTAGGAGAAACAATGAAAACAAAAATGCCGATTGTTGCGAGAATTATATTGGGTCTTATATTTTTTGTATTTGGTCTAAATGGTTTTTTTCACTTCATACCAATGCCAGCAGAGGTACCAGAAAAAATTATGACGTTTATGGGTGGCTTGATGTCGAGTGGATTTTTCATACCGCTATTAAAGGGTACAGAAGTTGTTTGTGGGGCACTTCTTATAGTTGGGGCGTTTGTGCCACTTGCTCTAGTTGTGTTAGCTCCGATTATTTTAAATATTTTTTTAACCCATGCATTTCTTGATCCAAATGCATTTGCAATCACGCTTGCCACAGTCATAGGGCTTCTCGAAATTTATTTAGCATTTTTTGCGATTCTCTATAGCGATATTGTGAAACAGTTATTTCAGCTACGGAGTTTCAAGTAAACTTCGCAACATCCAAGCTGTTTT
>JAGRAK010000109.1 GCA_020434645.1 Bdellovibrionales bacterium
TCGATATGGCCATTAACCGAAACGCGACCAGCAAATACGCAGTTGTCACCGATAGTGCTAGATCCTGCGACAATAATGCCGGCTGTGATGAGGCAGTTCTTGCCCACTTTAATATTGTGGCCAAGATGGCAGTGGTTATCAATTTTTGTTCCGGCGCCAATAATTGCGGGGTCGAATGTCCCTCTATCAATATTGACGTTGGCTCCAATGTGAACATCATCTTCTATTATCACGGGTCCGTAGTGTGGGATGCGATAGTGATTGCCTTTGGCATCATGAGCGTAGCCGTAGCCGTCTGAGCCCACTGTGCTATGGGGTTTAATCTCAACGCGATCTCCGATTTTACAGGTGTGGCCAACATAGACTTGGGGATGAAAAAAACAATTTTGACCAATTATGGTGTTGGCTTCAATTACTGAATTGGCTCCGATGAATGTGCCATCACCAATTGTGACATTGTCATATATGACAGCGCCGGGGCTTAAGATGACATTTTGACCAATTTTTGCAGTGCTTGCGACCTGTGCAGAGGGATGAATCATAATTTTTTCAAATGGTGCCTTTAAAGAGGGCAGAGCAAAAAAGCGAGAATTGATAAGCGCCATACTGAGATATGTGTTTTGTGTTGCAAGCAGAGTTTTATTTTTTGAATTGAGTTCAAGAGCTTTTGCTGAAATTTTATCATGTACCACTAAAATGGCGATTTCACTCTGAAGAGTCGCAGAAAGCATGCTTGCATCGGCCACATAGGCAATCGCGTTTTTAATTAAATGTGTTTGGGAGCAAGGGGCTTCGGCCTCTTTATTTTTGTCTCCCGCAAGGTATTTTAAGAGTTCTGGGTACGTCTGCAGTAGGATTTCGGCACTTACACTCATCAAATTCTCCCTTATCTACTTGTAAATAGAGCGTTTTACAGCTCCGGTCTAGCCCTTTTAGACTTAATTAACTAATAATTGAGAGCATTATTGATTTCGCCGTCTAAATGAGGCAGATTCATTAGCTGCATGGCAAAAGATGATTTAGTACAAATGGAAGGTAAAGTAATCGACGCAGGCGCGGGCGGTCTTTACAAAGTTAAACTCGAAAACGACGTTGATATTAACGCAAAGCTTTGCGGTAAAATGAGACAATTTAACATCCGTGTTGTTGTTGGGGATCGCGTGACCGTTGGTGTTTCGCCTTACGATCCGACCCACGGTCTTATCATGTACCGTCACAAATAAACTATGAGCCCATCTTTAGATCCCGGTTTTCAATCTTACGCTAAACTAAAACTCACTGGAATAAACAATAAGTCTATTCAGGCTGTCTTAGAAATGCACTCGCAGGGCGCGACAGTTCCATTCATGGCGCGCTACCGAAAAGAGAAAACAGGCAACCTCGATGAAGTTCAAATTCGAGATGTAATCAATCAGTTTGAAACTTGGACAGAAATTGTTAAGCGCAAAGAATTTGTGATCACTGAAATAGCAAAGCAGGGTGCGCTCACTGACGATTTGAAAAAACAAATTGAAAGTTCAATTGAGCTTGCTGAAATTGAAGAGCTTTATCGCCCGTATAAGAAAAAGAAAAAAACCAAAGCTAAAATTGCAATGGATGCGGGTATGGGGCCGCTTGCTGACTGGATATGGGGCTTAGGCCAAGGCACAGTTCAAGACTCTGAAAGTCTTGAAGTTAAGGCTAAAAATTTTATTAAGCCTGATGCTGGTTTTGCAACCTATGAAGAGGCGCTTCGTGGTGCCCAGCATATTATCGTTGAGAAATTATCAAACCGTCCTGATCTTCGAGCCCTTGTTAAAAATGAGTATTTCACCAATGGTCGAATCGTTAGCGCGAAAACTAAAGATTATAAGCCCAACTCTAAGTACGCTATGTATGCTGAGTTTTCAGAGTCGGTTAAATCTTTGCAGGCTAAAAAATCGACACATCGATATTTAGCATTAAGAAGAGGTTGGCAAGAGGGCGAGCTTAAAGTCACTATTGAAGCTGACGACGCGCAGTTATTAAAAAGTTTTGAAGCGGCTGCAATGGCGGTGACGACATCACAGGCCACATCTTTCTTGGCTGAATGTGCAAAGATTGCACTTACAGTTCATGTGAATCCATCGGTAGTAAATGAACTACATGGCGTTTTAAAAGAACGCGCTGATGAAGATGCAATTTCAGTTTTTGCAGAAAATGTTCGTAAGGTTTTGATGTCGAGCCCGTTTGGTGCAAAGGTTGTTTTGGGTTTAGACCCGGGTATACGCACTGGCTGTAAAGTGGCACTGGTTGAAAGCAGCGGTAAATTTTTAACTCACACTGTGATGCAAATCCAAGGTGATGACGCCAAAGAAAAAGCAAAAAAACTTTTAGGCGATACTCTTAATCAAATGAAAATTGATGCCATTGCTGTTGGTAATGGTACTGCCGGACGAGAAACTGAAAAATTTGTACGAGAGATTTTAAAAGAACTAGATAAAGATATACCGGTAATTTTAATTAGTGAGTCGGGTGCTAGTGTTTATTCAGCGAGTGATGTGGCGAGAGAAGAGTTCCCAGATCTTGATCTGACAGTCAGGGGCGCAATTTCTATAGCTCGCCGTTTGCAAGATCCGCTTTCTGAACTTGTTAAAATTGAGCCGAAAAGCATTGGTGTTGGTCAGTACCAGCATGACATAGCTCAGCCGGCTCTAAAAAAATCACTACATGCTGTTGTTGAATCTTGCGTGAATCAGGTGGGTGTCGATGTGAATACGGCATCAGAGTCACTGCTTCAGTACGTATCAGGTATTGGCCCAGCTATAGCTAAAAATATAGTGAAGCATCGTTCTGAAAAAGGCTTATTTACAGAGCGCAGTGACTTAGAAAAAGTTCCGCATCTTTCGAGCAAGGTATTTGAACAAGCAGCAGGATTTTTACGCGTTCGTGGCGGTAAAGTACTTCTCGATTCAACGGGCATACATCCAGAGCGGTACAAAGCAGTTCGTGATATGATTCAAGAGGCAGGTTTGACTGTTGCTCAAGCTGTGGGTGGGAATTTAGACCCTATTCGAAAATTAAAAGAAAAGTGGGTTCAGCTTATTGGTGAATACACATTTGATGATATTTTAAATGAACTAGCAAAACCGGGGCGTGACCCACGTGACCCGTACAAAGTATTTAAATTTCGCGAAGACATACATGAGGTTAAAGATTTAAAGCCTGAGCTTGTTTGCCCAGGGATTGTGACGAATGTCACAAATTTTGGTGCCTTTGTAGATATTGGCGTTCATCAAGATGGACTAGTTCACATTTCTCAAATCACTCATGACTTTGTTGAAGATCCGCGTTTGGTGGTGAGCCCTGGTGATATCGTGACAGTGAAGGTGCTGGCTGTTGACCAAGAGAAGAAGCAAATTTCACTGACGATGAAGCTTGAGGAGCGTCCCGCAGCTGTGCGTCCTCCTCCACGCCCGCGTGCTGAGCAGAGACCGCGTGCTGAGCGACCGCGTTCTGAGCAGAGACCGCGTGGCGACGGCGATCGTGCGGCACGTGATGGGCGTCGACCAGATAATCGCGGCGCGCGGCCAGCAGATCAGAGACCGCGTGGCGCGGGCGGCAGATCTGACAATCGTGGTGGTCGTCAAGATAATCGCAATCAGCAACAGCAACGGCCTAAGCCGGTTTTCAATAATCCATTCGCCTCACTTGGTGATTTAAACAAGAAAAATTAATTCTACGTAAACAGCGCTTTTAGTGCGGTCATGGTTTCTAAATCGAGAGCGTCGCCATAAATTGTCTCCATGTCTTTAAAGGCCTGCTGAATGGGCATGGCGACGGTTTCGCGAGTTTTGATTACGCGTTCGACAAAAAGATTGGCCGTGATGACAATCTTACTGAGAGGGTGAAGTTCACCCTTTGTTAGTCCGCGTGGGCGGCCAGTCCCCTTCATATCTTCATGGTGTTCATGTGCCAGACGAATGACATCAGTCGGAACAAATGAAGCCTTTGATAGGATTTTGTAAGTGCGATCCGGATGAGAATCAACAAGAGTGCGCTCTTGCGCTGTGAGCAGGGGGCGCGACTTCCAGAAGAGTTCAGGTGGAATTTCATTTTTGCCTATATCATGAAATAACCCGGCTAATCCTAGTTTGAAAAACACCTGACTCGAAGTGAAGCCTAGTTTTCGTGCGATGAGTATTGCGTATATAGCAACGCCAAGACTGTGATTGTAAAGGGCATCAGATTTTGAATTGAGCGATTCAATAAGTGCTTTGGCATCAAAATTTTCAGCGAGCACACCAATTGAAGATGTTAAAAATTCTCGCGCATAAGTAAACGATTCTTTGTCTACTCCATTTAAATATGTGGATTTTAAAATAGTGTCGTTTGTAGATTCAATAAAGCGGATGAGCTCATCTTTTGGAGTTTGCTTGTTCGATACGGCTCCACTTATGGCTTTGATGCTAAAGTTAACAAGCTTTCGAAAATCATCTTTGCTGGTATAAAGAGCGTGAACTCCTTTTTTCTTAAAAGATTCGGCGCGCTCAGCGGGTAAGGCCATGTTGCGGTTGCAAACTTTAAGATATTTGTATTCTGACAGTCGTATATATAAATCAAAATCATTTTTTTCTTTCGAGCGGACTTCTTCTAGTAAAATCCGTGTGTATTGAGTGTCTAGGTTTTCACGTTTGGCAAAACTCGTCGCATGGGGAGGAATATGCTTTTTGCCGATATTGTCGATGGCACTGTAGAGCTCGTCTGCTTGGTACTTATTGTTTATAAAGTCATCGACACCAAGTTCAAAGGCGGCCTTGGCATCAGCTAATGGAGGAAAACCGTGGATGATGATTGCTGATTTTGTGTTGTTTTTCACCCATTCAATAAATTTGAGACCAGGCATTGTTCGAGACTCTGCAGAAGTTATAATGATATCAAATTTCTCTGCTTCAAGAAGTTGTACGGCCGACAGGCTATCGCCAATTATAGTGGTGGTGTGTTTTTTAGCCCGAAGGTCTAATGACAAGAGATTGCCGATTTCTTCTTCATCTTCAATGATCAACACTTTGGCCATTTTCGATTAACCTTTTGAGAGTATCTTGTCAGCAATTTCAGAAAAACCCAGTCCGCCACTAGATGCTGTCACAAATTTGGGTTGGTGTCTCATTTGTTTTGTGAATTGTTTTACGTTGGCTACGCCGATTGAGTAATTGAAAAATTCAAACATGGGTTCATCATTGGGTGAATCGCCTACAAATACGCACTTGTTGTTTTCTTTAGAGATATCAAAATTAAATTCACGTTCGCAGAAGGTGCGACACATTGAGAGTTTGTCGTAGTCACCAAACCAGCCATTGACATGTATCGAGCTGACCTTGGCTTGTGCTCCGTGCTTTTTAAAAATTTTGACTATTTTTTCAACTTCAAGTGGAGGGAGCGGGCGGACGTCTTCGCAAAAATCGATGGCAAGATCCATCATTCGGCAAAATTGATCGCTCGCCACTTGTGCTCCGGGAACTGTGTTTAAAACTTCGGCGCGAATAATATCAAGTCGATTCTTGTTGTCGGCGCGGGTCGCAGCATTATTAAAAAAATGTCTCTTCATTGTGCGGTCTTTGTAGCAAAAATAAAATCCACCATTTTCGCCAATGACTCCGGCTACAGGCCATTGTCTGGCTATGAGTTCACACCAGCCAGCTGGGCGCCCAGTAACGGGGACGACCTGGACGCCACTTAAGTGGAGTTTCCAAATCGCGCTGTAGGCTTCAGATGTTAGTCGCCCGGCTTCAGTGAGTGTGTCGTCAATATCAGTAAAAACGAAGCGAACATCAGGATTTATAAATTCTTTTATGTTTTTCATAGTGGCCACTTTTCAAGTTTTATCTAGGCTTTGATCATAGAAATATTCGCAGTGAATTCATATGCTCGGCGCACTGAGTTAATAGACGACGTAGAAAATTATGAAATAGAGTGGCAGTATGATTGAGCACTTATTATATAGAGGGACATAAATATCGTGGCACAAAAAAAATCGATTGAAAAATCATCTAAAGTCGCAAAAACGAAAACCAAAGCTAAAAGTAAGTCGGCAGGAGCAAAGCCAAAGGTTAAGGCAAAAAGTCAAATGGCTTCGGGCGCCGGCAAGAAGCTTGTGATTGTTGAGTCTCCAACGAAGGCTAAAACAATTCGAAAATATTTGGGTGGCGATTATATCGTGGAGTCATGTATGGGGCATGTTCGGGATTTGCCTCAGTCTGCCAAAGATATCCCTGAAAAGTACAAAAAAGAAAAATGGTCTAATTTAGGCGTCAATGTGGATGAAGGGTTTGCCCCAATTTACTGTGTCCCTAAAAATAAGACGAAGATTGTCTCATTATTAAAAGATCGACTTGCAGAAGCAAGTGAACTGATACTCGCAACGGACGAAGACCGTGAAGGTGAAAGTATCAGTTGGCATCTAGTTAATCTTTTAAAACCCAAAGTGCCGGTTAAACGTATGGTGTTTCATGAAATCACCAAAGAGGCCATTCAGCAGGCCTTAAATGATTTTCGAGAAATTGATATGAATCTTGTTAAGGCACAAGAGGCTCGTCGTATATTAGATCGTTTAGTGGGTTATACCATATCACCACTGCTCTGGAAGAAAGTGGCTTACGGGTTATCTGCTGGGCGCGTGCAATCAGTGGCTGTACGCTTGGTGTCGGAGCGTGAGCACGAAAGACTAAAATTTAAAAAATCGAGTTATTGGGATCTCACAGCTGATAATGAAAAAGATAAAACTAAATTTTCGACCCGCATAATTTCATATAAGGGTAAGCGAATTGCTTCGGGAAAAGATTTTGACAGTCACACC
>JAGRAK010000010.1 GCA_020434645.1 Bdellovibrionales bacterium
CCGAGATTTATTATCTCGCCTTATTTATGGGGCTCAAATGTCGATGGCTGTGGGTATATTCACTGCCATTTTTTCGCTTGCGATGGGTGTTATGTACGGGGCCTTCGCCGGATGGATGGGCGGCCGAATCGACACGGCCATGATGCGGGTTGTGGATATTTTAGATTCTATACCCACGCTGGTTTTATTAATTTTAGTTAAAATTTTATTTGATGCGGTGAATATCTTTGAAGACCCTAAGCTTCGCGCACTCACCGGGGTCTTAATGGCTTTAAGTATTTTTGGCTGGATTATGCTCGCGCGCGTGGTGCGTGGTCAGGTCTTGCAAGTGAAAGAATCTCTCTACGTTGAGGCGGCACAAGCCATGGGTGCATCAAGTATCTGGATTGTCGCAAGGCACGTACTCCCGAATATTTTAGGTCCGATTATTGTCGTTCTGACTTTTCAGATTCCGTCGAACATTATGTTTGAAAGTTTTTTAAGTTTCATTGGCCTTGGTTTGCAGCCACCATTTTCAAGTTGGGGAGTGCTGGCTAACGCTGGCTGGAAGACCATAAAGTCTTACCCACATCTTATCATTGCCCCTGGTGCTGCATTATTTCTAACCATGCTCGCTTTTAATCTACTCGGTGACGGTCTTCGTGATGCTTTTGATCCCAAAATGCGTGGGCGGATGTAGATTTTTGTAGCTAATCTTTAGCTAATTGTTTAGTTGTCAGGGCGGGGGCGCCTTTCATGTTTTTAAAATGTATACTTATAGGGGTTGCAACAGGACTGCTTGGTGCAGGCGCTGTGGCTAGTGAAGCGAAGTTTTGTCAAAAGCCATTGCGGGTAGCGCTACTTCAAAAAAAACACCCCTATGCTGCTGAGTTCACCTTTAGTAAAGGTGTTTGCTTATTTCAGGCGACAAAGAAAACCAGTAAAATTCATAACAAATATTTACGGTGGGTCAGTTCACGAACGATAACTAGCCCTGAATATCTTATGAATAAGCAACGTCAGATATTTTATAATCATGGTCTAGCAACAGCAGTGTTTGATTCTATTCTCAGCGGTGTCGTAGGCCAATTGAGACCCGCTACAGAAATCGAACTTTCATTATTTAATTTGCATTTTGAGCGGGTAGGGGGCGTAAATAAATATTCTGAGTACGCCTTTTATCTTTTTAAAAATGTTCGATCGGATTTAGTTACCGTTTATTTTTTATCCAATAATGAGCCCTACATTCCTGCAGTAGAATCAGTTAGTGCATTGCTTAAACAAAAAATTTCTGAGGGCGAAGAGCTTCTTATGCATTATCACTTTCATCCCTTTAATTTTGTGAATCCTGAGGGCGACATTGCCGGAACATTAGGGCCGAGCTTACCGGATCTTCGGCACTACATGCGCCTGCCGGGTCTTAAGACGGCCTCTATTACAAATGGTATAGACACTATGGATTTTTCGCCCCGTGATATTCAAATGCTTTATAAGATTGGTTCAGACTTATAAGACCTATATGGTTATGTCGTTTGGTTTAAAAAATCTTGATTTGGAGCTTATTTTTTTCTTTTTATAAATGGGCTTAAGTCGACACCCATCGCGGCCTCTAGAAGCTTTTGTGTTTTAGGTTGTAGCTGAGTTGTTGCTTCGGTTTCAATATAATACAGAGCCACATCTGAAATACTGGTTTTCGCCTCTGTGGGATCTAAGTGTGAACCCACTTCGTTAATGTATCTTTGTGCAGCTGTTCTATTTTTAAATTCATGTTCAATATAAAATTGTAGGAGAGCGTCTTTTAATTTTGGTGGAACATATTGGCTGGCTTCAATTCTTTTTCTTTCAAGCTCTTTTTGAGCCGCTTGAATTTTGGCCAATGTATCGCTTTGAATTTCGATGGTATTGGGGTCTATGCTGACGGCTTTAAATTTTTGTTTTCGAGGCTTGCGGTGGCGCCGTTCTACTTCAGGCAATACATGATTTTCTAAAGCTGAAATGATTCCTGCTACAGCGGCTAAATGTTCGAGTCTGTACGGTAGATCATGTTCAGAGATCCATATGTGCCAAGTTTCTGAATTGATACCAAAGTGGTTTAAGAAAGCTCGTCGTTTTAAGCCAAATATTTCTTCAGCCCGTGCTATGCGCCGTTTAATAAAACTTGGAAAGCCCACATCGCGGTCATATCCATGCTCTTCAAAATAGGCAATAGAGTAAGGGTTTGGATCGACATGATCTTTAGACGGATCAGTAATGGGTTTGTCTGTTTTCATATTGTGGATTTGATTTGCAGTTTTTGTATCATAATTTTTTTCAATGATACTTTTACTTGCAAATGTATCGCGAGGCCCATCTTTACTCGAGAAATGTACGGGTACAGATTTTCCTTTTAATGATTTTACAACGAGCGGCTCGTCACTCAAGTTCGATTGATCTGTGCTGAAATGTTCATCTTCAGAAAATTCTGGCAAAAAGTACTGAAGTGAATCTTGAAGGTGATGTTCGGTTTCAATATGACTTATATGAAAAAATTGATAAAAATCTCGCTTTGTATAGTACTTTGAAGCAAGGCCGAGAGTGTTAACCAAATACTGCCGATGTGGAGCAGGGGCTAAAGCATTTCCCCAAGTTTTATCAATTTCGATATTCATGCCGATGGCCATTTCTGCATTTAAGAATGGCGCTTTAATCAAATGAGCTAGAAATTTCATTTTTTGTAGTTCAAATACGATTTCAGTGGCCTCCTCTAGTGTCATGTACGAGCGTCTTGCATGTACAATTTTAGCCGACCTTATTATGTATTCAGAAGAGGCAGCCCAAGTGACTCTATCAATCCACTCGGGTGTAATTTCAAAATCAAGTAGATATTTTTGCGGGAGGTGATAGCGAGCGGCCAAATACTCCAAGTCGCTAGGGCGAATATCGTCAAGGCGAGTGGCTTGTTCGATACTCTCGAGTCGCCAGCCAATATTTTCATCTAGAATATCGGCAGGAAGTTCTTTTAGTGCTCGAACGGCACGCAGAAAGCTCCCAATGGTGGCATTTTCAAAACCTTTGGGCGCAGTGTGCTGTTTGGATATCAAAGATACGCAGTCGCTAGCAAATAAGCTCAGACTAATGAGCAAAGTAGCAAAGTGCACAATGGCAACTTTGATATTTATTTTCATAAATGTATTCATGGCATTCACGGGCGCATATTAGTGCAGTCCGTCAAAATATCAAGTTGAGTGCAAATTTTATAGGGCACCGCCAAAGAGGCATCAATTTATATCTTAGTATTATCAACACCAAAGACTTTTTGATATTTTTCTATGATCCAGTTTTGAAAACGATCAATATAAATATGGGTAGCAGGTATCACAACCAGAGTCAGAATTGTCGAACTGATTGTTCCGCCGATAACAACAATACCAAGGCTCACGCGCTGCTTAGAGGCCTCGTTAAGGCCGATAGCAACGGGTATCATTCCGGCAATGACGGCGAGGCTTGTCATCAAAATGGGGCGCAAGCGCGTGGCTCCGGCTTCGAGAAGTGCTGAAACCCGGTCGACACCTTGCTTTTGTTTTTCAACGGCAAAATCCACCAGCAAAATTGAGTTTTTTGTGGCGAGCCCCATTAGCATCACACAACCAATCATCGAGAATAAATCAAAACTCGATCGAGTTATAAATAGCGCAATAAATGCACCACAAGCAGCGAGTGGAATGACCGACATAATCGTGAAAGGCGTAATAAACGAGCCGTAAAGGCTGGCAAGAACAAGATAGATAAACATGGTGCCGAGTCCGAGAGAGATGAGCATATTCGTCATAAGTTCAGCAAAGCGTTCGGCTTCGCCGACGAAGCTAAATGTAACTCCTGGTGGCGGTTTAAGGTCTTCTTTAAAGAGTCGTTGTAATTCTGAAATTGCACCGCCCATTCCTGAGCCGCCGGGCATGATGTCAGCAGAAAGTTGAATGTATCGCGTTCGGCTTTCTCGAAGAATAGTCGCCGGACCGGTGTCTTCTTTAATAGTGGCGACATATGACAGTGGAATTAAATTCTGTGTGATATTTGGTACGCGAATTTTATTAAATTGGTCTTTGAGAGCGCGCTGATCTTCTCGCAAGCGTACGCGCACCTTGTAGTCGATACCGTTTTCTCGAAATATTGCGGGAGTTTGTCCTTCTATGAGCGTACGCAGCTCGGCTCCCATAGAGGTCATTCGAATACCTGAGAACGCTGCGGCTTTGGGGTTCAGCGCGAGTTGGTATTCTGGCTTGCCTGGGCGATAGGTGGTGTCGGCTTGCTGAATGGCCTTACTTTTTTTCAGATGAGCGAGAACTTTTTCAGAATAAGGAATTAAAGTTTCTAAATCATGTCCAACCAAATTTAAATTAAAAGCGCGACTACCGTCGACAGATTGATCGGTAACAATGGGTTTCCAGGCCGAATATAATTTTAGACTTTCTTGTAACTTATTTTTCATTTCGGTCGTATTTTCATCTCTAAACTTTGCGCCAACAAGTTCAATGAAAATACGCCCGCGATTACTTTCGCTGCCTACTCCAATGGTAGAGAGCATGTGTTTTACTTGCGGATGTTGGCGAATGAGATTTTCAATTTTAAGAGCGGCCGCGTCGGTCGCATCTAAACTCGAGCCAACAGGAAGTTCAAACAGTACAAAAAATTCACCATTGTCTTGCGGAGGTAAAAATGTAAATGGCACAGTTCGAGCGATGAAAATAGAGCCAATAAATATACCGAGCGCGATCAGTAGAGTTTTGAGCGGATAAAGCAAAGATTTTTTTAATAGCAAGGCGTATTTTAATTCTAGCCATGTTTGCAATTTTTCAAAATTAAGTAAAATCCATCGATTAAAATGTGCGAATTTATTTTTTGAAGGCTCTTTTAAGGTGAGATCGCCTCCACCTAAATAAGCTGAAAGAGCAGGGGCAACAAATAGTCCATCAAATAAACTCACAAGCATGGCAAAGCAAACGGTGAGCCCAAACTCCTTAAAAAATTGACCGACGATCCCTTGTAAATTACCAATAGGGCCAAATACGGCAAGAATTGTTAGAGTTGTGGCAACAACCGCAAGAGTCACTTCTTGAGTGCCCACTATAGACGCCATTTTGGGTGATAATCCGGCCTCAAGTTTTCGAAAAATATTTTCGCGAACAACAATCGCGTCATCGACGAGAAGCCCAACCACTAAGCTGAGAGCTAATAGACTCATGATGTTGATTGAAAAACCAAAAAATGACATAAAAATAAAAGCGCCTAAAAGTGAGTTGGGTAGAGCAAAGCCTGTAATAAGAGTGGATTTCAAGCTGCCAAGAAATAAATAGACCACAAGAATAGTTAAAATAATGCCGAAACCGATAGACTCATAAACATCAAAGACATTGGCTCTAATTCTGCGGCTCATATCATTGACGATGGTCAGCTTTGCTTTGACGCCTGAATCGAGAAAATCTTTGTTGATTTTTTTAACTATGGCGGCAATTTGATCGGCAACAAAAACAGAGTTGGCGCCAGACTGGCGATACACATTGAATACTATACTTTTTTCGCCATCAAAACGCGTGCGTGAAACTTCGTCCTCAACGGAATCTTCTATTGTCGCCACTTTATCTAAGCTGACGGGAGTCCCCAAATTGACGGAGCGTAAAATTGTATTTTTGATATCATCAATTGATTTATATTCGGCCAGAGCCCGGTATGAATATTCTTTTTCACCAGAGGCAATGTTGCCGATCGGTACATTTCGACCGGCATTGCCGAGAGATTCTGCGACTAGTGTTGCAGATATCTCGGCACGATTTAAGAAATTCATATCAAGATTGACTTTTATTTCGCGCTTTCGGCCACCGAGAATATCTACTTGGCCAACTTGGTGAGCTTGTTCAAATTGGGGTGCGATTTTCTCTTTTGCTAAGTCGTAGAGTTTGCCATCAGGCATGTCGGCTTGTAGAGCGACTCCCATAATGGGAGCATCAGACGGGCTCATTTTTTTAATAACTGGAGAATCAACATCAAGCGGCAGCAGTCTCATAATGTTGGTCACTTTGGCTCGCACTTGTTGTTCGGCGTAATTTAAATCTGATTTTAAATTAAATTCAGCAATGACAACGCTCTCTCCCTCGCGGTTTTGAGATGATACTTTTTGTAGTCCTGAGATGGCAGATAGTTCATCTTCAATTAGTCGTGAAACGCCAGATTCCACTTCAAGTGGGCCAGCCCCTGGATAAATAGTGTGCACCACAATAGTTGGAAAATTCACATCAGGATATAAATCAATAGGAAGCGTTTTAAGTGCAAGTGCTCCGAGTGTCAGTAGCAGGATAACAATGCTGGCAATGAATATTGGATTTTTGACCGCTAAGCGTGCTGGGTTCATTGCCGAATTCAATACAGCGGATATTTGAGGTTAGCAATTGGCGTATGACACTAATTGATGCCAGACACCATTGCATTTGCGGTTGCGTCAAACTTCTTGTGGTCTGCATTAAAAATCAATATATTTTTGCGGTCTTGCGTTCAACGCACACATGTTTAAAAACTAGACTTTCACGATTACGACAGTGTTATCGCCACGCTAACTTTTGGCGTCACGCTGTGGAGAAAAATGTAGAGATTTACGGTTTGCTCCATCAATTTTGGACTGTCAGAGTGTACGAGGCAATTCGCCAAATAACGAACAATCAGGAGGTTCACATGTCGACAAAAGCACGGCGCATTCAAACCCTAGATATTACTCTTCCAGCTGAAATGGGAGCGCTCGCTCGTATATACAGCGGCTTTCATGAGGCCGGAGTCAATGTAACAGCTAGCTGGGGATACGAAATGAGTCCATCGCAAGCACAAGCTCATTTTTACGTACAAGATGTAGAAAAAGCGCGCAAGACACTTACGACAATGGGCATGAAGCCAAAATTAAACGACGCCGTTTGGTTTGAAGGCGACAACAAATCAGGTGCCTACGCTGAAATGTTAAACAAAGTCGCAAAAGCCGGCGTGAACATCAGCGCGACTGATGCATTCGCCATCGGTGACCGTTTTGCATCGGTATTATTTGTGGCAGAAGCAAAAGATTTCGCACCACTTTGCAAAGCTTTGAATATCTAATTTTCTAGTCAGTATCGCTTTGAGGTCGGGCGTATCGCGCCTGACCTTGAAGGATTAAACATTAAATCTAAACAGCATAATATCCCCATCGCGTACCACGTATTCTTTGCCTTCAGATTTATATTTGCCGGCTTCTTTAGCAGCGGCTTCGCTTTTATATTTAAATAGATCTTCGCAGTGATAGGTTTCGGCTCGAATAAAGCCACGTTCAAAATCGGTGTGAATCACGCCCGCTGCACCTGGGGCTTTTGTGCCTTTTTCAATCGTCCACGCGCGAACTTCTTTTTCGCCGGCAGTGAAGTAGGTAATCAAATTAAGTAGGCTGTAAGCTTCGCGAATGAGGCGATTGAGGCCGGGTTCTTCCATCCCGAGAGATTGAATAAACTCAATGCGGTCTGCTTCTGGTAGTTGAGCGATTTCAGCTTCAATGGCACTGCATATTGCGATGTAATTATTATTTTCAGATTTTGCATGTTCAGCCACTTTTTTAACCCAGTCGCTCTCAGTGCCCGAGGTGTATTCGCTCTCGGCCACGTTGCAAACATATAAAACGGGTTTAGTTGTGAGCAAATGAAACTCTTTCATAAAAGGAGCTTCAGTATCATCGATTTCAACCGAGCGCGCGGGCTTACCGGCATTGAGGGCTTCATATAATTTTTTAGTGAGAGCAAATTCAATTTTTAGTTGAACATCACTTGTTGATTTCGCCATTTTTTCTATGCGCTTTAATTTTTTGTCGACACTATCAAGATCAGCCAAAATCAGCTCAGTGTTAATGGTGCCAATATCGCGAACGGGGTCAATTGATCCTGAAACGTGAACAACGTCAGAGTCTTCAAAGCAGCGCACAACGTGCAAGATGGCATCTGTTTCGCGAATGTTGGCTAGAAATTTATTTCCGAGTCCCTCGCCCTTTGAGGCGCCCGCGACAAGGCCGGCAATATCAACAAACTCCATAATGGTTGGGACTTGCTTTTGCGGCTTCACAAATTCTGATATTTTTTTTAAGCGTTCATCAGGAACGGTCACGACGCCAACATTCGGGTCAATTGTACAAAAAGGGTAATTGGCCGCTTCAGCCTTGGCACTTGTTAGCGCGTTAAAAAGAGTGCTTTTGCCAACATTTGGTAATCCTACGATTCCTGCTTTTAAACCCATGGTCGTAATTCCTATTTGGTTTTGGTTCGTTTCGTTATTGTGCATGTTTTCACATGCACTTGCTTTAATATTTACAACTAATTATAGCGGCCTTGCGCCTTTATAAATCCTTCTTCAATAAAATCGAGAGTAGCATCGCATGCCTGTCCGATAAAGTCAGCGAGTTCAGCCTCTTGCTCTTTACCAAAATTTTGCAACACAAAGTCAGCCACACTCATTTGCGGAATTGTCGGCCGCCCAACTCCGAGTCTCAGTCGGGCATAATCTTGACCAATTTTTTCGTGAATGTTTCGTATGCCATTGTGGCCGCCGTGCCCTCGGCTCTTTTGAAATTTTATAGTTTTAAATGGCAGATCGACTTCATCATGAATGACGAGCACATTTTCTACCGGAATTTTGTAATAAGCCATAATAGGCTGAACGGCCTCTCCTGAGAGATTCATAAAGGTTAGAGGTTTAACAAGAAGAACCTCTTCGTTGCCGATTTTAAATTTAGCATAGACGGAGTTGAAGTCTTCGGTGTCGACACGAACATTGAAGTGATCGGCAAGAGCATCAATAACAAGAAAGCCGATATTGTGTCTTGTGAGTTTGTATTTTATGCCTGGATTGCCAAGGCCGACTATAAGATACAAGTGCCGGCCTCAACTTTCTTTAGGTTACTTCTTTTTCTCTTCAGCTTTTGCTGGAGCCGCTTTTGCATCAGCAGCTGGAGCCGCAGCCGCCGCACCTTCAGCGCCTGGAGCCGCAGCCGCTGCACCTTCAGCGCCTGGAGCCGCAGCAACTGGAGCAGCCACTTCTTCTTCAACTGTAGAAATCGTGCAAAGAGTTGCTGTAGGGAGAGTGAGTAGCTTTACGCCGCTTGGAGTTTGTAACTCTGATGCGTGTACTGAATCGTTAATTCCAAGATTCGTAATATCAATAGATAAAAACTGAGGAATAGCTGTTGGTAAACATTCAACCTCAACCTCACGTGTTGCGATATTGAGAACTCCGCCCTCTTTTATGCCAAGAGCTTTACCTTCAAAACGAACTTCAACGTAAACGCGAACTGTTTTTGTTAAATCAAGAGCAAATAAATCAAGATGAACAGGTCGGCGTGAAACCGGGTGTACCGTGCTGTCTTTTTTAAGAACTTTCAAGTTGTTGAGTTGCGGGTCGCTTGATTTTAAAACAAAAATTGAGTTTTCAAATTGTTGTTTCGCATACTTTACGACTTCATTTTCTTTCAAAGCGATATTTATGTTTTTAACTTTAGGCCCATAGATAATAGCCGGAACTTGGTTGTTGCGACGAAGACTTCTAGAGGTGTGTTTACCTATTTTGCGAACTTCTACATTTAATTCTAATTCAGACATGGTGTTCCTCTTTCATCTAGTCAAACAGCGCACTTACGCTGTCATGTGTGTTAATTCGCTTAATTGCTTCAGCCACTACTGGCGCCACTGACACAACTTCAAACTTACCGCTAGCAACAGCTTCGGGTCGTAGTGGAATCGTGTCCGTGACCCAAACTTTTTCAACTCCGCTTTCCGATAGTCGTTGGATGGCGGGGCCTGAAAGTACGGGGTGGGTCGCAACAGCGAACACACGTTTTGCCCCATTCTTGAGCAGGCTGTCAACTGCCTGAGTCAAAGTGCCTGCAGTATCAATCATGTCGTCAAGAATTACGGCTGATTTGCCACGTACATCACCCACCAGGTTTACGGATTCAATTTGGCCAGGCCCAGCGCGACGTTTATCAATTATGGCAATCGAACAACCAATGCGTTTGGCAAATGCACGAACGCGCTCGACGCCGCCAGCATCTGGGCTAACGGCAACATATTCGTCTCCGGCGCCCATTTTCTCTCGCCAGTGGCGAGCCAGTGTAGGTATTGCAAATAGACGTATCATTAAAAAAACGACAAAGCCCTGAATCTGAGCGGAGTGAAGATCAACAGAAATCAGTCGGTTGGCGCCAGCTGTTTTGAGCAAATCCGCAATGCATTTTGCTGAAATGGGAGCCCTTGGCGCGACTTTTCGATCTTGTCTGGCATATCCGTAATAAGGGATCACTGCAGAAATTTCATTAGCTGACGCTCGACGCAAAGCATCAAGAATCATAAAAAGTTCCATATAACTTTCGTTCACTGGGGGGCAGGTGCTTTGTAGGACAAAAGTGTTTGCGCCTCGGACAGACTCATGGATTTCGACCTGAACTTCGCCGTCAGCAAAGCGGCTGAACTTGCAATGCCCAAGCTCGACTCCAGCGTGCTCAGCCACTTTTTTTGCAAATTCAGGGTTGGTGTTTCCGGAGAATATTTTTAGATCTTCCATGTGGTTGGGGTTGTAGCGAATAACTTCTATGTTGTCTATAAGTTGACGTGGCCTTTATATCTTTTCATAATTTAAATATGGCCTTAGATATCGTAAAAAAAAATGATTGGTATTATGTTCCGGCGCCAGGCCGTCTTGATGCCTTTAATTTTGAATTGAGTAAAGATCGTTTAGAGAAGCTCGCCAAAACGACGAATCAAATTGCAATTGATGTCTCTTCTGCTCATTTTGTAAGCATACCGATGATTAAACTGATTCACTCTTTGGCAAGTGAGTTGGCGCGCAAGGGCGGGCGGTTAGCACTCGTGGGTACGACTGAAAAGTTGAAGCGTCAGATTCATATTTTTGCCTCCCTTGATCCGTTTACATTTTATTCTCAAGATGGTTGGGAAAAACTCGTGAACACTACTCTTGAAGGCCGAGCGTAACAACCGAGCTCAGCGACCAATAGAGCTTGAGATATGAAAAAATAAAAATGCAAAGCCTATAAGTGGCGGGAGTATTTGCAAGAGCGCAAATTTTCGTGAGCGAGGTACGGTAAACCAAAGAACTGTGCCTGCGCCCATCATGGAGAGTCCGCAAAAACTAGTGAGCACTCCGGCGAGCAGAATTTGTTTTTTCAGAACTAAAGATAAGCCAACAAATGTGCCGATAGCTAAAAAGAGATTGTAGTAGCCTTGGTTCAATGCCCATGGTTTCACAGCGGCATGTTGCTCTTTTGTGAGTCCGAGTTTAGCTTGCGCTCCATCTTTTTGAAATAAGAAAGACTCAAGTATAAAAAGGCCAACATGAATGAGTGCGGCCATACCAAAAAATATAAAGCTGATCCATTCTGTTTTCATAAAAACTCCTATTTCATTTACAAAAATAATTTTTGTAGCTGTCGTATGGCCATAGCTCGATGAGAGATTTGATTTTTCTTTGTGGTGCCGAGTTCAGCTAATGTTTTTGTTTCTCCCTCCGGGATAAACACCGGGTCGTAGCCAAAACCGTCTGTGCCCAGCACCTTTTTGCTGATCGTGCCTTTGAGGTGACCGTGTATCACAGACTCTGTGCCGTCGGGTGAGTAAATCACAATACAGCATTGAAATTGAGCTTCGCGATTTACGGCTGAGCGCAGACTCATCATTTTTAAAAGTTTCGCAACATTCTCTTGGTCACGAGCTTTGGGGCCAGCATAGCGAGCGGAGTGAATGCCCGGCAGATTATTTAGGCCGACAACTTCAAGGCCAGAGTCTTCGCCAGCAACCCAGTTGTCAGGCCTAAGGGCTTTTAGTGCGCGAGCTTTTATGCGAGCATTTTCTTCAAAAGTTTTACCTGTTTCAGGTGGGGCTGAAAACACCGGGAGTTCAGTTTGGGTGTGTATGCTCAAGTTCGGCAAGAGAGTTTTAAATTCGATTAGTTTTCCGCGATTGCCTGTTGCGAGCCAGAGCTCCATATGAGTTCTCCGAGATTAAACTTTATAGTTTAAAAAATGAGCCGAGAATTTTTTCTTGTTCTAAAAAGAGTTGTTTACAGCCACTTTGTGCAAGTTCAATCATTTCGTTCAGCTCAGGAAAACTAAATGTTGAGCCTTCGGCCGTGCCTTGAATTTCAACGAGTTCATTTTGATTTGTCATAACAAAGTTCATGTCAGTATCAATTGTAGAATCTTCGTCATAGTTTAAATCTAATATGGGGCCGTTTCGACTCAGCCCAACGCTGATGGCTGAGACATAGTTTTTGATCGGTATAGTTGAGATTTGGCCTTGGTCTTTTAAATATTTTAAAGCGAGGGTCAAAGCGACAAATCCGCCAGTAATCGCAGCCGTTCTCGTACCCCCGTCAGCTTGAATCACATCACAGTCGATATATATTTGTTTTTCTCCGAGAGCTTTGAGGTCGAGAGCCGCACGTAAACTTCGCCCGATAAGTCTTGAGATCTCTTGTGTGCGCCCACCTGTGGCCGCTTTTTCTCTGTTGATACGAGTATGTGTTGAGCGTGGGAGCATGCCATATTCGGCTGTTATCCAACCAGATCCCTGACCCATGAGCCACTTAGGGACATTAGGTTCTATTGATGCTGTGCAAATGATTTTGGTATTGCCCATGTCAATCTGGGCGCTTCCTTCTGCATGTTGCAAAATATCAGGAGTGATTTTTATGGGGCGGAGTTCGCTTGGTTTTCGGCCGTCTGTACGCATGCCGATCAATTTAGACTTTTATTAGTTGGCTTGTCTAGGCTTTCTTTGAAGCTCAGAATAGCCCTGTAAATGTTGTCTGCTATTTGCTCTTGGTGATCTGGGCTCATGAGTTTTTTTGCCTCACGTGCGTTGGTTAGATAACCCACCTCTATTAACACAGAAGGCTTATCTACATTGCTGACCACAAAAAATGGAGCTTGGCGAATGGCGTTCGATTTTTGTTGAGAGTCGTCTTGCCACGAATAATAGAGTTTTTCGGCCAATAATCCACTGAGTTTAAATCTGTGATTGCGTTCGAGATCTTCAATGATTGAGCGCACATCAGCGTTCAACTTTTTATTTGCAAGGGCTGGGCTTGTCGCTTTGGGAACATATCGGTCGATTTTTACATTTTGATTTTCACGGCTGGCGAGAAAAAGAGACTCCTGATTTGGTGGGAGTTGGTTTTGAAAATAAATTTCTTGGCCATGTACGCGAGAGTCGGTTGATGAGTTCACGTGTATGCTGAGAAATAGATCACCTTTTTTGTTGGCGATCGTCGCGCGCTCTTCAAGCGATATATAGCTGTCGTCTTTTCTTGTCAGCGAGACAGTGAATCGACTGTCGTTTAAGAGTTGTTTTGCAACGATGTTGGCAATTTTGAGTGTGATTTCAGATTCGGCAATTTTGCCTTGTGTGGCACCCGTGTCGCGCCCTCCATGCCCAGGATCTAGAACCACATGCATCGCAAGCGATGTTGAGGGTGTTGTTGCAAAAAGAAGATAAAGCAGCAGGGAGGCTAAGATACGAATAAGCATTGTCTTTATTCTATTCTAACCTGTCACAAAGATCTATTTGGACTAAAGTTCACAATTTCTAGAATTTTGGGCAAAAAAATAGCGACCAGGTTTTAAGGGGGGGGGGCCTGGCCGCCAAGGGGGGATACAAATACATAGAGCAAGCCCCGTGCCAAAGTCTAGATTGGGCTCAGGAGGAACATATCGCTTCTGACACTAATGTTAAGTTGAGCATTGGGCCATTACTGGTGCCCAGAGGTACTAGAATGGGTATGGGCAGAAAAAAAATACACTATTTTATGCGATTGGCCGAAGCGTATGCTGGAGAACAGTTTTACAGTGAGGACGAAAAACGGCATGAAATATCTAATTTTAAAGTATTTTTTAGGGTTTAGCTTAATATTTGGCCTATCTCTAACTCAGTTTGTGCATGCAGACGATCTAGATGATATCGAAGCTGATATGGATTCTACAATTGCTGAGTCTGATGCCGCTCAATCGGCGGCAAAAGCGGCTGAGCGACGTGAGGCAAAAGCGCGCGCTGAGCTTGAAGCAGCAAAATCAGATGCTGCAGCTGCAATGAGTAAGGCAAAGGCCAAAGAAGCAGAGGCCGCCGCTCAAATTAAAATTCTTGAAACCAAAATAGCAAATAGCAAAATAGAGAAAACTAAACACGAGAAATTAAAAGCTGTGGCTGAAAAAAAGATTATTAAGGCACAAGAGAAAGTAGCAGCCAAGACTTCTGATGCAGAAGCCGCACGTGTGGCGAGTGAAGTTGCAAAAACAGAAAAAGAAACGCAAGAAAAAATTCTAAGTGATTTGCAAGAACAGCAAAGAGGGCTTGAGAAAAAAATAATGGCTGACAGAGAAGAGATGACAAAAATATCTTCAGAGATCGTTGAACTCAAAAAGAAGCAGGGTGAAAAAGAGAAAGCGCTAGTGCGCCTTCGAGCCAACGCGAAACAACAGGCCAGCAACCGAGACAAATTAAAAACTCAGCGAGATCAACTAAAGCGTAATGTGAGCAGTGTTCCCGCTAAGGTTGTTTATAGAAGTCCTAAGGTGAATTGTGCCGTGACAGATATGCCCTCTGATGGCGCGCAAACTATTGGTTCTATTAAAAAGGGCTCAAAGTATGAGCTCTACCGTGTTGTTGATCGCAGATGGGTGGAGTTACAGGTGGGCAATAAGCGTGGGTTTGCAGCTAAAACGTGCTTTTGAGGTGAACAATTTCTGATAAAAGACCGCACCTATGGTGCCTTTTTCATAAGCCGACTGGTCGTCTAATAGAGGGTCTTCTATTTGACGAAACACGTGCGTATATTTCAAATCTAGATTCTGCAGAGCTTGAACACTGGTATGTATGGAAGGAAGATTGGCCAGATTGGCGCTTAGTTTCTGAAGTCGAGGGTATAACCGAAATGATTTTTCGGGTCATGCATGTTTCACCACCACCACCGCCATCGCGTGGGACTGAGGAGCATATAGTCTCTGGTGGTTCGGGTATAAATAATCTTCTAGATAAAAAATATTTTACTAAAAATGAAATTGAACAGACAAAGTCTTTGTCTTTAGCGACCGGTGAGTTTGTTTTACGCTCGCAAAAACGTTACAACAAGCGTTTGAGCGTTGAGATTATTGGTGAAAACGGGCAAGAATTTAAAACATTTACACGTGATGTATCAGTTGGTGGAATGAATGTAGAAGATAGCATACCAGATTGGGTCGCCGGATATTTTAAAGTTCGAATATCAAAAGCCGGAAGCAAGCAATTAATTGAGCTCACGTGCTGCCTCATTGAAAATCAAATACCTGGCGCGCGTTTTCGGCTCGCCATACTACCTTTAGAAAGTGTTGAAGATGAAAAAAATCTCGAGACCTGGCTGGCCGCTTAATTTTTTATTCGCTGGAGCAATGGCCATACCACTCAGTTCTGGGTCAGATTGGAAGATTTTAGCTTACAGAAAGATTCCAGCCAACATCGTGACATTCGGCGAGTCTGGCATGAGCGTCAAAGTTCAAAAATCAGCCAGCCCCATAATGTATAAACTGCCAGAGACTAAAAAAATTCAGTCGATTGAAGTGAAAGGTAAGCTAAAGGGTGTTATTCAGTTTGCAGGCAAGCAGGGTGAAAAAAAACAGGACGATTTTGTGTTGCGTGTGGGCGTGGTCGTAAAGGGTGACAAGACACTTAATTTTTTTCAACGCTCAATTGCGCCCAAGTGGATACTTGAGCTTCACTCATTGGCTCCTCAAGGTGAGGGTGTCGATCATATTGAATTTTTTAATGTGGTGAGCGATCCCGCTTTGGTTGGAAAGTCTCGAAAACATCCACTTTCAGATCTCTTATATGAAAATTTTGTCTGGTTTTCTAAAGGCGAGGGTGAATTTAGTTTCTCTACAACTTTGAAAAAACCACTCGATGGTGCGGCCATTTGGCTCTCTATTGATGGTGATGACACGGGCGCTGAGTACGAAATTGAATTGACGAGTTTAGTGCTTAACTAATCTCCTGACTTCAGTTACAAACTCTGCATGGCTTTTAACCCCCAAGACCATTATTTTAAAAAGGCTAAAAAAGAGGGCTTTCTTGCGCGCTCGGCCTACAAACTCGATGAAATTCAAAAAAAATACAGAGTGATCAAGCCTCACGATAAAGTTTTAGATCTTGGTTGTGCCCCTGGTGCCTGGAGCCAAATTATTCTTAAAATTATGGGTAAGTCTGGATTTTTGCGTGGTGTAGATCTCACAGCAGTGACTCTGCGGGCGCCTAATGCTGAATTTATTCAAAAAGATATTTTTGAGATGGCTATCGAAGAGTTTAAAGAAGCGCCGTATGATTGCATCGTCAGTGATATGGCTCCGAAAACTTCTGGAGTTGTTTTTCGTGATCAAGTGCTTTCAGAGGAGCTTTGCCAAAAAGTCATAGAGTTATCAGATGTATTGCTGAAGCCAGGAGGGCATCTTGTAATGAAGCTATTTCAAGGCGGCGGCACCAAAGAGATTCAGACTCAAGTTCAAAAGCGTTTTAGTAAGCACCAAATGTTAAAGCCCAGCAGTACGCGCAAAGAGAGTAAAGAGATATTTTTAATAGGGCTGAAGAAGAAAGGTTAAGCGCAAGTGGTGAGCATGAAAACTATTTTGTCTATAATTTTATTGAGTTTTAATGTTTTTGCCGCATCTGATTTGGATGGGTTTTGGCTGAATGAAAAATCATATAACAATCTTGAGCAGGCGAGTTTGAATGAGCTTTTTTATATAAATGGCGAGCAACTCAATAAGCCTATTTATAGAAGAGATCTGCAGCTGTACAAATTTATGCAGGCCTTTATTATTGGTCGAAATGGCATAATTATTTTTGATGAGAACATTCATGCAAAATTTGTGGCTGCACTTATTGATGGCAAAGAAAAGGTTCGTGACCAGCAAGAGCGACAAGAACTTATTCATAATCATGTAGCCGGAGCTCGAAAAAATATTAAATATCACCGGCCGCGAGTAAAAAAAGATGGAGAGGATTTGATTTTGATCTATGAATATACGTCAAAAGAAAATGTGCGATTTATTCGTATTAGCGAAGAGGTGGTTGAGACTATTCTCACCAACTCTGATCGGCCGCTCGTAAAGTGAGTACTTTTTGTCTTATGGCATCGCGAATTTTTCGAAATCTTTTCAGCTGAGCCGCCTCATCTTCTGAATCTGCGGCGGGGTCGGTCAGAGACCAATCTTGACGTTTTATATTTGCCGGTAATATAGGGCACGCCTCTTCTGCGCAAAGGGTGATGATGAGATCCATTTTATTTAAGTCGATATCAGAAATAGATTTTGGTTGCTGATGGGTTATGTCGATGCCAATTTCGCCCATTACGGCGACGGCCATGGGGTGGACACGTGTTGCGGGCTGAGATCCGGCAGAAAAGAAATCATATTGATGCCCAACAA
>JAGRAK010000110.1 GCA_020434645.1 Bdellovibrionales bacterium
GTTATCTGGCCCCAAAGTGAATGAGGGTTGAGCCGAGCTGAGATCAACTGTCGGTGCAGCCTTCCAGTCGGCAACAGATAAGCGAGCGGCTTTTCCCATTTCGCTTGCGCCCACTTTTGATGTGTAAGAGTAGTGAAAAAATACTGTGACAGCCGGTATGGCTATAAGAAAATACAAGATAGATTTGCCGCTAGAAAAAGCTTCTGTGAAATACTGCCTTGAGGTTCGGCTGTCGGCTTCTTGCGATTTATATATTAAGGCAAAGGCGATAAAACTAGTAAGGTATGTGCCCATACAAAAAAGGCAGAAAGAGCCAATAAAAAATGTAGAAATGCTGCCCATAACTACAGATGTTGCAGCAACAAGGCCAGAGAGCCACAAGGTGTAGCGACCTTGGCGGGCTGGATCGCTCGTCCAGCCTAGAATCCAGCCCATAATAAGAATAGCTAAAACGGCGTTGGTCGCAGCCCCCCATAGTGCAATGGGAATTCCAAAAACTGCAGAAAACGAACTTGCTGTTACAGTGTCGCAATTAAAAAGATCATTGACGTTACATAGACTTTCTCCGGTGAGTAGTCCGAAATTCAGCTGATAATAGTGAAGGGCAAGATATATGTGGAGACCTATGGCGACAGAAACGGATAGTAGGGCGGCTTTTAGCTTCATAACTTCTCCATGAGTAAGGCGTGACTCAAACATTAAAAAGGCATACCCTTTTCATGTCAAGGGAGGTCTATTTTTGTCTCTATGGTATTACCTGGTGAAGGGGCAGCCGCAAGGGCCTGTAACACTAGATGAAATTAAAAGAGAGATTGCCGCAAACAGGTTGGGTGCTAAGGATTTGCTATATCAAGATCATGATACCCGGTGGCGAGAGGCTAGAAGTTTTGCTGAATTAAGTGGGCACTTTGAGGTTGTGAGTTCGCAAGATGGCTGGGTGCTTCTTGTCCGTAAGTTAGATGGCTCTGGTTATCGTCAGCGCGGCCCTTTTTCAGATCAACAGATTATAAGTTTATTGAAAAATGGGGAGATCTCTTTCACCGATTATGTATGGCGTAAGGGTTTAAAGGAGTGGTATAAAATTTTAGCGCTACCTGAATTTAACCAAGCATTTGCGGCTAAAGAAAAAATCTTGCCGCCATTGCCCGTTGAACCTGAGTTAACTGTCGATTTGTCTGAAATTACAATGAAGCTGCCGATGCCAGAAGACAGCGAAGAAACTGTGCCAAATAAGGCAATGCCTGTCGAAGAGAAGCGATCTGATTTAAAGCCTGAAATTAAAAAGCATATTGTCAGGACTAAGAAAAAGAAAAAAGGCGATGAGGGCGTAGCTCGCCGAGTAGGAATTGTAAATTACTATTTAAGTTTAAATCACGTCTATAGAACTCTGTTTGTTGTGGGCGTGATTCTGGTTTTGGGCTCGCTGCTCACTGTAGTTACGTATTTTTCTACGTATATAGATAGAAAGAACTTCAACTTAAAAAATCCTCAAGGGTCTTTTGTAACGTCAAATTTAAAAACTGAGCCTCATGATCATGCGACTGCTCGACTAGAGCCAGACGAATCGTCGAGATCGGCAAAACCCTCGATACCAGAGAAAGTTGTGGAGCCGCCAAATTCTAAAAAGACTACGCCTGCGCCAGCTCCGAAAGTTGAAGAGCGAGTGGCGCCGACTTACTTAAAATATGCTAAAATTGCGGAGGGCGAAGAAAACGCAAAGTTAAAAATCATTTCAAATGCAAGTTCTCATTTTTCAATTTATGTGATTTTCACAGGTCTTGCGGGGCAGGTGCTGGACGCGAAAAGTATTCAGAAGAAAATTAAACTTCCAAAAAGTGTAGATGAAAGAGTGATAAATTTAGCCACGTCGGGGTTGCCTCCGGGGTCATATTCAATATCAATTGAATCACAGGAGCTTAAAGTTAAGACTGATTTTGATTATGCGACAAAAAGCGCTGATTTTAAAAAAAAATTGAATCACCAGAGAAAATTACTGACCTACTATCATAATGAAGAGCGCCAAAGTTTTATCAAGACGGTTTCTAGACTAGAGAAAGAGGCATTTAAGCTTGCTCAAAATGTAGAAAATGCCTCGAGCTTAAACTCTTGGTCTGGTTTTTATAAATCTTGGCGTAAAAATTTTGAGAGAATACAAAATCCGAATATTAAAAAAATATCCAGCCGAAATCGCAATACTTTTGTGCATGCCGAGATGTGGTATCAATTAAAAGACTTGCAGAAAACTTTAGATCAAGAAGCTAAATCTGTGAATCGGGCAAAATCAAAAGGCCAGTCAATAGAGGCTGGAGGGATTAAGACCGCAGCACTCAGTCTTACAAAATTAAAAGAGAGAATGCTGCGCGAGTCTCTTTGGCGTTAGCTTGCGCCAGTGGCGCTAGCCAAAAGCTCATGGCTTTTAGCTAGTGGCCAAGATTAATTAATAGATTGCGGAACGGGTTCAACAAGAGTTTTAAATTCTTTGCCAGGGCGAAAGCGTGGCACACGAGATGCTGGAATAACTATTGTGCTACCAGTTTTAGGGTTACGGCCATTGCGTTGTTTGCGAGAAGCGCGATCGAAAGTGCCAAAACCAACAATTTTAACTTCGTCGCCAGAAGAAACGGCTTTTTGAATAACTTCGATGGCCGCATCGAGTGCGATCTCAGTTTGTGTTTTTGTCATCTTGGTTCTTTTTGATACTCTCTCGATTAACTCTGCTTTGTTCAATGTCGTATCCTTTGTTGAATATGTTTTTGTATTTGGGGACTCGTAAAATAATGAGTGTGAGCGGGCTCGTCAAGGTTTCTTGCAGATGTTTATGTGAATAGTTTGAAAAGAAAAAAATATACGAGTAAGCTCTTAAAAATGTTGACACCTATAAAAGACAATCTAGCCCGTGAATTGGCGCCTGAACTAGGCCTAACTGTAGATAAAATCTATAGCTTATTTGAAATTCCCAAAGAGCTGAGTCATGGGCACCTGTCAGTTCCGCTATTTGTTTTGGCAAAAGAACTCAAAAAGGCACCACCTGCAATTGCAAAAGAAATGGCCCAAAAACTCTTGACAAAAAATATAGCCATTGTTGATCGCATTGATCCTGTTGGTGGGTATTTGAATATTCATATTAAAGATGAGTATTTGTTTAATACTATATATCAAGAAGTGCGGACCTCAGGTGTTCAGTTGGGTCACAGCAGTGTTGGTTCGGGTAAAACTGTAGTGATTGATTACTCCAGCCCGAACGTGGCAAAGCCTATGCATGTGGGTCACTTGAGAGCCTCTATGATAGGTCAAGCCATTCGAAACCTAGCAGAAACGCAAGGGTATAAAGTAATTGGCCTCAACCATTTGGGTGATTGGGGGGTGCAGTTCGGTAAACTCGCTTATGCCTATAACATGTGGGGGGCTGAGTACCCCTTTGAATCCGAACCTTTTGAATCTCTATTTAAACTTTATGTGCGTTTTCATGAAGAAGCCGAGAAAAATCCTGAAATTGAAAAAGAGGGGTCACTCCTATTTAAAAAACTAGAGGAGGGCGATCCTGAGTTGCTAGCACTGTGGAAGCGCTTTGTTGAGATCTCGATGAAGGATTTTGATCGCCTGTGGTCACGCCTGGGCATGAAGCATGATCTGGTGAGGGGTGAATCCTTCTATAATAGTCGGCTGAAACCCACTGAAGCTCTTTTAGAAGAGAAGGGTTTGCTAGTTGAGAGTCAGGGAGCCATGGTGGTGAATCTTGATGATGAAAAAATGCCACCTTGTTTGATTCGAAAGTCTGATGGCGCGTCACTCTATGCCACGCGTGATTTGGCATCCGCTATATATCGTATTGAAGAATTAAAGGCCGATGTGAGTCTATATGTAGTGGGTTCTGATCAAGCGCTACATTTTAAGCAGGTCTTTAGCGTGTTGCGTAGAATGGGTTACTCGTGGTGGGATAAATGTCACCATATTAGTTTTGGCATGTATCGATTTAAAGACGTGGGTAAAATGTCGAGCCGCAAGGGACAGATTATCCGCCTTGAGGATCTTTTAAATAAGGCTGTTGAAATTGTTCGTGAGGTGATTAGGGAAAAAAATCCAAATTTGCCTAATTTTGAAGCAGTTGCGGAGCAAGTGGCAGTGGGTGCTATTATATTTAACGATCTTGTGAATGATCGCGTACGAGATGTCGATTTTAATTGGGAAAAAGCCTTAAGTTTTGAAGGCGATAGCGGGCCTTATTTGCAATATGTTCATGTGCGTTGCATGAGTATTTTAAATAAAGCCGGTGTTTCTATTGAAGGTGCAGCCGGAGTGAGTACTCATGCAAGTGGCACTGTCAATGGCGCGAGAAAACTTCCTGATAAAGTCATCGCGCTTAAGTCTGATGAAGAGCGGGAGCTAATAAAAACATTGATGAGCTATGAGATGGTTCTAAGTGAGGCTTATAAAAATTTTAAGCCCAATATTCTAGCTACTTATCTTTTAGAGTTAAGCTCCGCGTTTAACAAATTTTACCACAAGCACCGAATCTTAGGTGGTGAAGTTGAGTTTGAATCTTCGCGCTTAGCCTTGGTCTATATCACAAAGCAAGTAATCAAAAGTGGTCTAGGTGTTTTGAATATCGAAGCTCCAGATGCGATGTAGTGATAAGCTGTCGCCTAGGAGGCCTGACCCTGAATTTTGAAAAAGGATATATATGAAAAGTAAAAGTGTTTTGATTGTAGTGGTGGTGGTGGCACTTGTTCTTGCTGGACTATATTTGGTTTTAAGAGGTGGGCCGGGTATTGGCACTGATCCGGTGAATGAGTTACTTAAAAAACAGGCTGCTGTTACGAAAAAACCATTGCCTCCGTCACCCACAAATCCTGAAACGGGGGAGGCGCTTCCTGCGCCAGTACGAGAAGCCGAAAGATCGTGGGGGCCTAATTACTCAGGCATTCAAGTAAAAAAAATGATTCCAAAAGATATTGTATATGGCGAAGGCCAATTAGTAGAAAAAGATTCTGTAGTCGAAATTTTGTATTCGGTTTGGGTGTATGATCCGGCCGCTCCTAAAAATCGTGGTATTCAGATCGCAAGGTCAGAGGGTAAACCTTATAAAATTAAACTTGGTCGTGGTAACCTTCTTGAGGGTTGGGAAATGGGTCTTGTCGGCATGCGCGCAGGTGGCAAGCGTGAACTTTTAATCCCCGGTGATTTGGCTTATGGAGAAGATGGGGTAAAAAGTAAAATTCCGCCGAATGCTATTGTTCTAGTTGAGACAGAAGTAAAGAGCGTCAGATAAGGGCGTCTTGTTACTCCCAGAGAAAATTAAGTCGAGCGAGGGGATCTTCTGCAGAAATTTTAGTAATGCTTGTGATTTCGCTAGGATCAATTCTAAACATAATAAAAGACTCAAGCTTTCGACCAAAAAATATTTTATGCTTTGAAGCTCTCTTATTGCCAGAAATGATTTTAAGTACATTTGGTGGTGTATTTGTAGGATGTATAAAAGAGGTTCTGTCACCAATTGGTAAGATATCAAGCCTTGGTATCTCTAGCTCAAATAGATATACAGGTTTATTTTGTTCACTGTGGTGATTGGCAACCGCGATAGAAACTTCTTGAAAATCGCTAACAGAAATTAAATAGCTATTGTCCGAGTAGTATGTTGATCCATTGCCGTGTGAGTGCGAGTCGTAAGTCTCTTGAAGTTCAAAATCATAGATAGGCCAGTCATTCAATGTCAGATTTCGTAGAATTCGACTAGTCAGGCCTTGGGTTTTGGCAATGCTTAGCTCGCGATCTGTAAGGGCTATTGCGCGATAAATTCTGGTGGTGCCAAGATGATTAGAGAATTTTTCTCTTAACTCCCATGGATCAAAGCTCGAGGCTTGTAATTTCTCTTGCTCAAGAAATTCTAAAAATTCAGGGATATGATGCAGAATCCCGATATCAAACATGAGAGGGAGTAGATCAGCGGCATGCTCGCCGAATCTTTTCATGAGCAATTTGTAATTTTCTTTACCGTAAAATCTCTTTAAAAACGAAATCATTTTCTTCTGGTCTTGTGAGTGAATTTGCGCGAATTGTTTAATTAGGTCTAAGCGCGTAGAATAATAGGTGTGATGGGGGAGTCGCAGTTCGTTTGAGTTTATATTTTTAGTATTCAGGCTGAGTGCTTTAACGCATGCACTTTTTCTTGCCCACCTGAATAGATTTGAGATTTTTGCTTCGGCACTAACGCTAAAGCTGAGGCTTGTGGCGCAAAAAATAAAAGCCAAAATAAACGGCATTCTCAGTCTTAGCTTCAGCTGCAAATGGAGTCTAAATATTTTTATTAATTTCATGCAAGTCACTATTTCTCCGTAAGCTATCAGTAACTCAAAATTGATTTGCAATCGAGGTGAGGCATATAGTGATGATCAGCTTCTACCTTAATGTGAGATCCTTTTTCGCCCAACAGATAAGGGTTTTTAAGGGCGAGTAGCACATAAGGCATATAAGCATCGAGGTGACGCGGAAAGACCACATCAAGATGGCCGGCGGTTTCAACCTCAAGTACCCATACGCGACCGCCTTGTTCGTGAATCATTTTAGCTTGCTCGATTATGCTATTTTTAGGAGCAATCGTATCGGCTCCTCCATAAAGATTTACAACGGGAACTTTAGGGTCAAGTCCGACAAATGGATAATTGTTATTGAGGCCGTACCCCATCATATCTAAAATAAGTTCGCGGTGGGCGGAGCTTCCTGACTTTACTCCAAACTTTGCAATATCAAGTAATTTGCGCCCGACGCTTGTCATGTTGGCCATCGCATTTACAGGTCGGCTAAATAGGAGTTG
>JAGRAK010000111.1 GCA_020434645.1 Bdellovibrionales bacterium
GGCGTACCCTCTAAAACCAAGATTACATTTCGGGCATTGCTACTCACACTGGAGCCTACTCTTCGTCATCACCATCAGATAATGGTTCGTCATCATCAAAGTCATCATCGTCGTCATTGTCATCATCATCGTCGTCATCATGATTTGTGGCGCGAACAGAAAGTTGGTCGAGTTTATCAGGGTCATCGGCTTCGACTTTAAATAACCAGCCCTCATCTGTAGGGTCTTCTTGTAGAAGATCTTGATTTTCAAGAACAGCTTCGTTTACTTCAATAACAGTTCCTGAAACAGGACTGTAAAGATTGAGACTGCCATTGTCTGATTCTATATCTCCGCAGACTTTACCGGCAGATATGACGTCGTCTTGCTCTGGCAGATTTAATTCAATCTCATCAGAAAGATCTGCAACGGCCTCTTCAGTTATGCCAACGGTAACAACACCATCTTCGATGCTGATCCACTCATAGCCCATGTAATTTAATTGTTCACCCATAGTGAAATGAAGTTCGCATAAGTTTTTAAATCACGCAAGTTATTACAGCATAAGTCGCAAGGGCCACAAGCGAATTTTACTGCGTTAAAAAACTATTACTTGCGACAACTGTTTGCGCATTGCCATCGAATTTGGTAATCCCTCCAGTCTTCTGAAGTGATCGAGGGGGATTATATGCAGAGTACTTTGTCTCTATTTGTTTACGGCTCCTTATATGAAGGTATGGTTCATTATGATAAGATCGAACAATATATAGTTGAAAAGACACCCGCCCGGGCAATAGGCCAAGCGTATCGCCTTCCCAGTGGCTTCCCGGTATTTTTAAGCCCGTGCGAAGCATTTGGAAACGACATAGATAAAGTTCACGGCGTGCTGGTGCAAATTGAAGCTCCTGATTTAATTTTACAATTGTTGAATGAATTTCATGGGGTTTCGCATATGGCCCCAGATAAGAGTTTATTTTTTAAAGAATTAATCAAGGTTCAAACAGATAGTGATGAGATTCGAGAGGCTTATGTTTATGCCATGAACAGAGCTAAGCTCCCTAAGAATTCTCTACGCATTCCAAACGGCGATTGGATTGCTGATCTTCAGCGGGAGCCCACCATCCCTCAAATTTTATCTGAAAAGCAGGCTAATTATATTAAGAAGCTAAGCAATTCTACTGGGCGTGAAATTGTTCCGATTGATCTTGAGCTTTATCGTGAACTGATGAAACTAGAACTTATAGTAGATAAAGGTCGTCGATTGGCCTTGAGTAAGCTGGGCAAAGAAGTGGCGAGATACTTGCCTGAATAGATGGTCAATGCATATCCGAAAACATTATTTAATATAGTATTAATTGAGCCTGAAATCCCAAACAATACGGGCAATATTGGCAGGACATGTGTGGGGTTATGTTCTCGACTCCATTTGGTCGGGCCGCTTGGATTTTCAATTGATGATAAACAAGTTAAGCGATCAGGACTGGATTATTGGCAAAATCTCGATTTAAAGTATTATCCTTCGCGTGCAGACTGGTTGAAGAGTTTAACGGGCGACGAGCGAATTCATATTATAGAAACAGGATCCTCTAAAACTATCTACGATATTGAGTTTCAAGAGGGCGATTATTTGGTTTTTGGTAAAGAAACCAAGGGTCTACCTCAAGATATTTTAGAAAAATTTTCAGAACATGTGTATTCGATCCCATTCCCTGGGCAAATACGTAGTTTTAACCTATCCAATTGTGTAGCGATGGTTATGGGAGAGGGGCTCCGTCAGCTGTCGTAAATCTAAGCCGGGGGGCAGCAGTGGGGGAATTGCGTTTTTTTCGCAGTCACTTTTTTAATAAAATATTTAAACTTAATTTAATCTTTCTATTTTTTTTCATTATTTGCTCACATGCTTTTGCTCGACCTGTTTTAAAAAGCAAAGACAGATATGTCTGCAGTGGGAGTGATTGTGTTTTTGCATTTATAGAGCATAGCATTCGGCCAGGGATGCAGGCGGCATATAAAGAGTATTATAACAAATGGGGATCACGCATGAGTGATCTTGCCTGGAGAGTCATTGATAAATATGAATCTCAAAATAAAAATGTTGAAGAAGTCACAGCGCGATACCCGGGGTTCTTGAAAAAGACATACGAAGAATTCGTTTTTGGTCTGTATGAACTTCTAAAGAGTGTTCCGATTGATTCAATTGATGAGAGTTTGCAGTCGGGTTTTGATATTTTAGGTCGTGCAAATGACATTCTTGTCAATGGTGACACGCAGACCGAATCACTGTTGCGGGTGCAACAGGCCGTCGAGCATATGAAGCGCTATATGTTAGATCCAGAGATGGGGAGTTGTATTCAGGGGCATATTATTAATGTCCCTATTGAGAATGCTTTTAATACGGGCTGCCATATTTTTATAACAGAACATACAGTTAACATGTTAACTGATGATGAGCTGCTGGCGGCGGTGTCTCATGAGATGGGGCATAGTGCACGCGGCGATGGTCTAGATAATTTTAAGGTCATAATGCAAGAAATGGTCAGCCACGCAGGCCTTCTTATACTCGATGAAGCCAATTGGTTTTTGGCGGGGGATGAATATAAGCACTTTGAGGCGCTTCGATCGGGAGTATTTTTAGATTTGATTTTTAAAAGCTTTGGGGCACAGGCAGACAAAATTGAACTTATGGCTGACTTTGTGGCTGTTAAAATGTTGCATAACTCAGGACGTTCGCCAGAGTTATTGGTTTCTGCATTAGTCAAGCTGACGGCGGGCAATAGCGGCGTTACTGAAGTCAATCGAGTGAGACAGTACCCGAGTTTGCAAAGAAGGATTGATGCCATTCGAACTTATGCGGCCAGTCTTTAACGCGCCTTGATATCTAGACACGCGAAATAGAAAGGTTTAGATTTAACGGATGCTTAATAAGTTAGTTAAAAAAGTACTCGGTACCAGCCACGAACGGGAGATGCGTAAGCTTCAACCCATGGTGGATAGAATCAATTCATTTGAACCTAAAATTTCAGCGCTTTCGACTCCTCAATTACAAGCGAAAACAGCGGAGTTTCGAGAGCGACTAAGTCGTGGCGAACATCTTGATGCCATTATGCCTGAAGCCTTTGCCTGTGTACGTGAGGCGGGCAAGCGGGTTTTAGGTATGCGCCATTACGACGTGCAAATGATAGGCGGCATGGTACTTAATCGCGGTGGGATTGCCGAGATGAGAACGGGTGAAGGTAAAACTCTTGTCGCCACTCTCCCGATGTATTTGAATGCCTTGTCCGGCAAGGGCGCCCATCTTGTAACGGTGAATGATTATCTTGCCAAGCGTGACTGTGAATGGATGGGTCAGCTTTATAAATTCATGGGACTAACTACGGGCACTATCGTGCACGAGAAAACTGATCGTGAACGTCAAGAGGCTTACGGCGCCGATATTACTTATGGCACAAATAATGAGTTTGGTTTTGACTATCTTCGCGACAACATGAAATTTGCTCTAGAAGATTATGTTCAGCGCCCACACCACTTTGCAATTGTCGATGAGTGCGATTCTATTTTGATTGATGAAGCTCGAACGCCACTCATCATCTCAGGCCCGTCAGAAGACTCGACAGAACTTTACTACACAATTAATAAAATTGTTCCCCATCTTAAACTAGATGTGCACTTTACCATGGAAGAAAAATCACGTTCAGTATCTTTAACTGAAGAGGGCAACGCAAAAGTTGAAGAGCTTCTCGGTATTGGCAACTTATATGACCCTGAGCATTTAGAGATGGCTCACTTTATTTATCAAGGTTTAAAGGCTCATCATTTATACAAAAAAGATGTTGAGTATATGATTGTCGATGGTGAGGTCGTCATCGTCGATGAGTTCACTGGGCGATTAATGCAGGGGCGTCGCTGGAGCGACGGTTTACATCAAGCAGTCGAGGCCAAAGAGGGCGTCGAGGTTCGCAGTGAGAATCAAACTCTTGCGACTATTACTTTTCAGAATTTTTTTAGAATGTATGAAAAGTTATCAGGCATGACCGGTACGGCCGAAACTGAAGCCGTTGAGTTTAAGAAAATCTACAACTTAGATGTGAGTGTTATCCCGACGAACAAGCCGATCAGTCGTATTGATGCAGAAGATATTGTCTTCAAAAATGAGGCGGCCAAATTTCGGGCTATTGTTCGAGACATTAAAGAGAGAAAAGAAAAAAATCAGCCAGTACTTGTCGGTACAGTGAGCATTGAGCGCTCTGAGCGAATAAGCCGGGCGTTGAAGAATGAAGGCATAACTCATAATGTGCTCAATGCAAAACATCATGAGCGCGAGGCTGAAATTGTGGCGCAGGCCGGAAGTAAAGGCGCAATTACAATTGCGACAAATATGGCGGGGCGTGGGACAGATATCGTTCTTGGTGGCAACCCTGAAAGTCGAGCAAAAATCGAAACAGGTGAGGCAGAGGGTGAGCGCTATGAGCAAGCTCTCGCGAAACACAAAGCTGAATGTGCAAAAGAAAAGCTTGAGGTTTTGGCAGCTGGTGGGCTGTATATTATTGGTACTGAGCGCCATGAATCTCGTCGTATCGACAATCAATTGCGCGGTCGCGCTGGCCGTCAAGGTGACCCCGGAGAATCAAGATTTTATTTGTCGTTAGAAGACGACCTTATGCGAAAGTTCAATGGCGAAAGAATTTCAAAAATCATGGAACTCTTAAAAGTTCCAGAAGATGAACCAATAATGGCTAAAATGGTTTCGAATGCTATTGAGGGAGCTCAAAGAAAAGTTGAAGGCCATAACTTTGATATTCGCAAACATCTTCTTGAATACGACGATGTAATGAATAAGCAGCGATCAGCAGTCTATAAGATGCGCAGAAGTGTATTGGGCGGCGATGGCATTGATCGCATTATTCTAGATATGCTCGGCGAAGTGACATCTAATGTTTTAGATCAATTTGTTCCTGAGGGTGAAAAAAACGCGAAATGGGATATTACCGGTCTGCAAGTGGCACTCGGACAACAGTTTGGTATTACCCTAGACTCTTCGAAACTCACTCCAGATCAAATCACCGATCATGTTGGTGAAAAGGTAAAAGCAGCATACGACCGACAAAAAGAAGAGATTGGCGAACTGTGGGAGCGTGTGCAAAAAATGGTTTTACTGCAAACCATCGATGCTCGTTGGAAAGACCATTTACAAATAATTGACCATCTAAAAGAGGGAATTAATCTAAGAGCCTACGCGCAGAAAGATCCTCTGGTCGAATATAAAAAAGAGGGTTTTCGAGCGTTTGAGCAGATGAATAATTTAATTTCTGCAGAAGTTATTGAGAAGATTTTAAAAATTCGAATCGTATCTCAAGAAAACACAGAAGAGGTTATGCGCGAACAGCAAGAGCGGCGCCGGCAGCAACAACTAAAATATCAGGGCAGCGAAGCGTCGGCAGCCGTCAGTGCTCTTCAGTCTCAAGCCAGTAGTCCGATGTCATCTGGCCAGGGGCAATCGCCTGAATCTTTTCCTCCTGGATTTCCGTCTAGGGGGGCGTTACGTGACGATGGTCCAAAAATGAACCGCGCACAGAGACGTCGACTCGAAAAGAAGAAAAACTAGCATTTTTATATATAATGAAGACATGGTGAATTGTCCCGTTTGTCAGGCCGAAATGGCAGAAGATTTTGGTCTTGTTACATGTTCTTCTTGTGGCTCACAAGTTTTGCTTGAGCTCGATGGCGCGGTGTCTGCCGAGGTGCGCGATGATTCGAATAATGAAAAATCAAGATCTGAAGACGAGGTGAGTGAGACACCAAGGTTGAGTGATGAACTCTCACAAGTTCTAGTTGCTGAAATTTCACCGTCAAAAGAAAATAATTTATCAGATCCATCTGATATGGGTGATGTCGCAGCTTTTGGCAACTCGTCGATTTCACAAGGTCGCGAGGGAATGCTGCGGTTTAATTTATATATTTCAGGAATTGATACATCAGATATTCGCGAAGAAGTCCGTGAAATTTTAAATGATGCTAAGTTTCTATGGGATGCAGATCAAATCGTAAGCACCATTCATAATGGTGAGCTCGCTTTGAAAGAGATGACCCCAATCAAATCAGCTCTTCTCGTCCAAAAGTTAAGGTCAATATCTGTTGAATTAAAGTGGGAGCAATATGCAATTCATCAAGCTTAGTTTAGTTGTTTTTTTAATGCTGGCGGCAACAATTTCGCATGCAGAAGAAAAATCAGATTCGGCTGAGTCTGAAGCTCCTGCGGGTGTAGCGGCAGAAGAAGGCGAGCCTGCTGCCGCAAGTTCGGGCGGTAACGTTGACCGAGAATGGGCAAACAGAACCAGTAAGCTCAACGTGTTAGAAGCTAAGATGAAAGATCTAACCAAAAAAATTAAATCATTTATAGAAATGAAAAAATCCGGGAAAGCCGCACTAGATGAAAAGGGGCGGCCTATTGACGTATTTGAGGCTATTGTTGTTTCCCATAAAGAATTAAAAGAAACTGTTGCGACCTATGCCAAAGAAAGTGCTGAATTAAAATATCGATACCCAGAAAAAGGCGAAGTGCTTGAGAAAAAATATATTCCACTCCGTGAGCAGTCACTTGAGCAGATTGAAAAACAAATGGGGCTTGATGGTGAGCTAACACGTCTTAAAAAGAAAATTGATAAAAAATATTCAGCGTTTGTTGGTGATCAGCTCGCAAGACCGACTTCATCAAGCGAGACAAAAGTAGAATCGACAGTTAAGCAGACGCGAGTTCGAGGCGATGAGCCGGAGCGGTTAAAGTTATCTAAATAGTAAGTTTTGAAGCTTAAGACATTA
>JAGRAK010000112.1 GCA_020434645.1 Bdellovibrionales bacterium
TAAAAACTAATAGTCTTGCCAGATGAAATATCCATCATTCGGCGCAAAGAGATTCGAGCCTTTTCAATGGTGTCGGGAGCGAGAGTGACTTCGGGCTGAAGTGTTTCAAGTGCCACCCGAATTTTTTTTAAAGTGTTGAGTTTCATGTAGGGGCATTCGTTGCAGGCGCAAGACCCTTCGGCGGGAGCTTGAATCAGTTTGACATCAGGTCGTAATTTTTGCATCTGATGAAAAATCCCAGATTCAGTTGCGACGATAAATTCTTTTGCCGGATTTTTGCTGACCTCTTCTAAAAGTCTTGATGTTGAGCCCACAAGATCGGCATATTCAAGTACAGCATCTAAGCACTCCGGGTGAGCAAGTACGGGAGCATTTGGATACTTATTTTTCAACTCAAAAAGTTTTCGTGCAGAAAACAAAACGTGCACTTCGCATGCGCCCGGCCAGAGAATCATTTCTCGACCAGATTTTTTAGCAAGATAAGATCCTAAATTGCGATCAGGCCCGAAAAGAATTTTTTTATCTTGCGGTATGGCCGATATAATTTTCTCAGCATTCGAAGACGTGCAGATGATATCAGAGATGCCTTTTACTTCAGCTGAAGAGTTGACGTAGGTCACAAGCACTGAATTGGGGTGAGCATCCTTCCAGGCTTTATATTTCTCAAATGGCGAGTGGTCGACGAGCGAACATCCGGCGTTCATATCTGGTACAAGAACAGTTTTATCAGGAGAAAGAATTTTCACACTTTCAGCCATAAACACGACACCGGCCATTAATACGATCGGATTCTTTGCCTTTTCACCTTGTTGGGCTAGCGCGAGTGAGTCGCCGACAAAGTCAGCAATATCTTGTATGGCGCCGTCTTCATAATAGTGAGCCAGTATAAGCGCGTTTTTTTCGCGCTTAAGTTTGAGTATATCTTCACGTGTTTTCTTCAGGTCAGTCATGGGGATGCATATAGCACCAAATCAGCTAGATGTCTCCGCCCTTAAGGGTGGTGATAATCGCTTTTGACGTTGTTTTTAAGGCTTCAAAGACACCCTTGCCTTCACGCGCAGAGCCCTCAAAATCAGGTGAATTATGGCGGTTTAGAGCACTTCTAAGCTCTGATAAGGGTAGAGCATTGGGTAGATCGCGCTTGTTGTATTGTATGGCAAAAGGGATATTTCGAATGTCATAGCCCTGTTGCTCTAAATTTTTTTCAAGGTTGTTGAGTGACTGAATATTTTCTTCCATTCGCTCAGCCTGTGAATCAGCCACAAAAATTATGCCGTCAAGGCCCTTTAGAATGAGTTTTCGGCTGGCATCGTAAACCACTTGCCCCGGAACAGTGTAAAGGTGAAATCGAGTTTTAAAGCCGCGAATCTCGCCAATCTCCATAGGCAAAAAATCAAAAAACAGAGTGCGTTCAACATCTGTCGGGAGTTCAACCATATCAGATTTATCTTGGGCAACGGTCTTATTATAAACCCACTGTAGATTAGTCGTTTTACCGCTGAGCGAAGGCCCATAGTAAACAATCTTACAGTGAATTTCTTTGGCATTATAATTTATAAATGACATTTAAAGCCCAACGTTATTTCTATATCAAAGCCCAATACGAGCTAGATTTCAACCCTGTTCTCAATTGCACGCCCTAAAGTTCTAAAATCAATGTAGTCTATATCTCCGCCAATGGGTATCCCATGCGCTATTCGGCTAAGCTTAACGCCTTTGCCGTGTAGTTGCTTTGAAATATAAAGAACGGTCGTATCACCCTCTAGGTCGGCATCAAGGGCGAGGATGACTTCTTTAATATTTTCATTTTGAATGCGCTCAAGAAGAGGTTGTAAGCGAATATCTTTGGGTAAAATTCCCTCAAGAGGAGATATGGCTCCATGCAATACATGGTAGCGTCCCTTGAAGGCACCAGAAGAATCAAATCGGGCAATATCAGCCGGATCTTCAACCACACAGATAGTGTCGTCTAGTCGATTTTGGTCTTCGCAGTAAAAGCATAATGACTGATTTTCTGTAAAAGAAAAACATTTGGGACATTCGTGAACAGATTTTCTCACGCCCTCTAAGGCCAATTGTAAGGCCTCATTGTATTCAGATGTGCTTCTTAAAACATAGTAGCCCAGGCGTTGAGCTGTTTTTGGCCCAATACCCGGGAGCTTCGAGAGCTCGTTTACTAGTCTTTCAAGCGAAGGCACATGAAGAATCATACTTTAGAACATTCCGGGCATGCCTACGCCGCCTGTGATTTTTGACATTTCTTTATCAGTGGTTTCTTTTGCGGTTTTAATCGCTTCATTTGTTGCTGTTAAAACTAGATCTTGCAGCATTTCAACATCACCTGCAGAAAGAACATCGGGTTTAATTGTGATGTTTGTGATTTTCATTGCGCCATTAATTCGAACCTTAACGGCGTCTCCGCCAGATGAGGCTTCAAATTCTTTTTGATTCATTTCTTCTTGGACTTTTTTCATTTTACTCTGCATTTGATTTGCTTGCTGCATAAGTTTTTGAAGTCCGCCTCCGCCAAAACCTTTCATATTAATTCTCCCGTATAGATTTAATTTGCGTGTTAAAAATCGACTTAGCCTGTTTCACAAGCGGGTGATTCTCAACTTGTTTTGTTAGTTGTTCTTTTTCTGTTTCTACTTTTTTTTCTTGCAGTCTTGTGGGGCTCATTGTGCTCGCCTTATCAGGGTCAATCATTTTAATTTGCACAGAGTGCCCTGGGCCCCAGAATGTATTCAAGTAATTAACTAATTTTTTCTGAAAACCTTCATCAGCTATTTGCGAATATAAAAATTTATATTTTTCAGGGATGCCGATATGAGCTTCTAGGTCGTTCATGTCGATTAAATGAACTTGATCGAGTTTTGCCGCGACCAACCCATTTACCTTGCGTACGCGATCTACAAACTCAGTCCACTTTTCATCAGACGAAGTGGTGCGGGCTGACGGGGTTGTGGCTTCGACTTGCGCAGGAGTTTGTGCCATCGGTGCCATTTGTGTTGCCGCATCTGCTGTTTGGACGCCTCCACTTGCGCCAGCAAAGCTAAGAAGATTTTGTATGCGTGGGGCAATCGACATTCTGAGAAGAATCATTTCAAGCACAATGCGAGAGTCTTGGGCTTTATAAAGATCTCCCATGCCTTTGAGCGCCATATCAAAAAGAAGATGCATGTCTTCTTCGCTCAGGCCTTGAGAGAGTTCGCTTAGGCGACGAATTTCATCTTTGGGCTGATCAACAATTTGCTCTGCACGATCAGGAGAAACCTTGACGAGAACTAAGTTTCTGAGCTCTTCAAGAAGATCCTTCATGAATACAATCGGATCGTAGCCAGCAGAAAATATATTATCAATAACAGTGACGATCGCTTTTGTGTCTCGAGAAATAAGGGCGGCTAAAGTTTCAGTTAATAATCCACGATCGGTGAGTCCCAAAACATCTGTGACCTTAGCGAGCGTTAAATTGCCATCTGAAAAGCTAATCACTTGATCAAGTAAGCTTTGGCTATCGCGCATAGACCCGTCACCTTGGCGCGCGAGTGCCCAAAGGGCTTCCTCCTCAGCTGATACGTTTTCGCTTTTGCAAATCGCAATCAGATGGTCGGCAATTAGGCGAGTTGATATTTTTCTAAAATCGTAACGTTGGCAGCGTGAGAGCACCGTATTTGGAATTTTTTGTGCCTCTGTCGTGGCCATAATAAAAATAACATGCGAAGGCGGTTCTTCTAAAGTTTTTAAGAGCGCATTAAAGGCGCTTCCAGAAAGCATGTGAACTTCGTCGATTATATAAATTTTAAATTTACCTGATGACGGCATGAACCCCACAGTGTCACGAAGTTCACGAATAGCGTCGACTCCGTTATTACTGGCTCCATCAATTTCAATAACATCAAGACTACGTGAAGTGGCGATGTCTTCGCATTCTGAACAGGTGTTACACGGAACAAAATCTTTTGAATTGGGGCATCGTAAACTTTTGGCTAAAATTCTTGCTGAAGAAGTTTTGCCAGTCCCGCGTGGGCCGGTAAAAAGTAAAGCATGTGCAATGCGATCATTGCGAATAGAGTTGAGCAATGTCTGGCTGATATGATTTTGGCCAATAAGATCGCCAAAGATTTGTGGCCGCCATTTGCGAGCAATTACCTGATAAGTCAAAAGCGTCCCCTAAAGTAAAAGTGGCCAGGCCGATCGTATCACATGAAACCTCGAGTGCCGTTGCTCCCTTTCGGGCCTAGCGGATTCGTCAAGATTGCCATTGTACGGAGCCTGGCCGTCGCCACCATAGCAAAACACCTGCGTAGAAGTATCTAATAACGCGTGGCGCAGATAGGGTTTAAGTGATTAAATCTCCAGCATATCTGCAATTTTCTCGAGGGCATCGGTCTCAGCCGCCCAATACGAGTAATCGGTGTATTGTGGGAACAATTTGGGGAAGGAAGGGTCTTCCCATCGGCGGGCAATCCAGGCCGCATAGTGAATAATACGCAAAGCACGAAGAGCGGGGATTAGCTGTAAATCTCGATCATCAAATTTTCGAAATTCTTTGTAGCCCGTTAAGAGAGCTTGAAGTTCTTTTTGGCCCTCATCGGTTTCTTCTCCGGCGGATAGGAGCATCCAAAAATCTTGAGCCGGATGCCCCATGGCGCAGTCATCAAAATCGACAAAGAAAAACTCAGATTGTGGAGCTGTCGTTGTCGCCGAGATTTCGTTGTGACTGCGAACATCAGTTTTTAAGATATTGCCGCGATGGCAGTCTCCGTGAATGCGAATAAATGACTTTTCAGATAAATGCTTTTCTAAAAATTCAACTGAGTGTGAGGCGGCTGAGAAGTAGCGATCGATAACTTCAGGGGCGATCCAGCTTTCTAAAATGTCTAGATTCTGCCAACCATAATTTTCAGCATTCATTATCGGACGGTGGGGTGATCGTTTTTGTTCGCCAACATTATGAAAACGGGCAAGTGTGCGACCAAGTTTTTCAAAATCTTTAGTGCTCAGCTCATCCACCATTCTGCCAACCGCTTTTGGCCAGAGTGCAAACCAAATATTATTGTCTATATCTAAAGTGGATCCGTTTTGAAGTTGTAGTGGGGCGATTGCGGGCAGCCCGCTCAATTTAAGATCATTTAAGAATTCGTGTTCTTCAAGAATGGTTTGCTGAGACCAGCGCCCTGGGCGATAAAACTTTGCAATAACGCGTTCTTTGTTTTCGAGTCGAATGTCAAAAACACGGTTTTCATATGAGTTGAGCTGCGTAAATTCACCTGTTGGCTGAAAACCCGCAAGCTCAACCGCATTGAGTACGTGGTCAGGCGTTAATTCATAGAAGTCTTCTTTTGACATTTTAGTTTCTCCAGTGAAATCATATGGTAATGCAAATGCAAACGCCACTACCATTTCCAGAAGCTGAAGTAAAAGAACCGCTTCTCTCCGTCTATACGGACTTTCGCGAATATTTGCGAGATTATTATGACTTTAAGGTGCACCAGCACAAAAATACTTTTAGCAGTTACAATTACAAAACTTTCAGCGCGTCAGCAGACATTAAGTCTCCGAATTACTTAAAACTTATTATTGATGGAGAGAGAAATCTCTCAAGTATAACAGCACAAAAATTTGCTCGTGCGCTCGGATTAGATAAAGAGGGAGCCACTGAATTTCAGCTTCTTGTTCAGTATGGGCAAGCGCTGGATCCGCTTGAGCGCAATCGTCACTTAAAAAATCTAAATGAGTTTCGTACTAAGATGCGAATCAAATCTGGAGAACTAGACAACGTAAAACTCGAGAGCACACCGCCATGGGTCAGTTGGGTTCTTCATGCCATGGTGGATATGAAGGGTATTGAGTTTTCTATTGATAATCTAAAAGATCTATTGCAGGGAAAAGTCAGCGCAGATGACATTCGTAAATCATTGCAAAAACTTTTAGACTCACAGGCGCTGCAAATAGACCCTGTGAGTGGCAAAATTAAAAAAGGTTTTGTTCCGCCAACGCAAGACGAGATTTCTCAAGAGATGATTAGAAAAATACAGTCCGATTTAATGTACCTGGGTATGGAAGCTCTTATAAACGGCAAATCAGCTGAACGCGAAATCGGTACACTAACTGTTTGTTTGACCGAAGCCGAATTTGAAAAGACAAAATTTGAACTTCGCCACATGCGTAAAAGAATTCTAAAAGATGCCTTAATGGCTCGCGAGCAAACACCGGGCGATCGTGTTTATCAGTTGAACATTCAAATGTTTCCGATGACTAAAAAAGTTCCGCGTCGACAGAACTCCTAAATTAAAAACTAATGATTAAGTCCCAATTGCCAGTTGATTAATTGCCGGGTCTTCAGCGTCACCTTTGCCATTCATCTGCCGCTCAATGGCCTTGTCGATTTGCTGCTCGAGATTGATCCCAAGAGTCCCGAGGAGTGAGCCCAGATCACTTGCCCGAATCTCTGTGTGGCTTCTAAAGAACCGATTTACTGATATTCGAGACATTGCACAGGCTTTGGCAATTTCTTCTTGCGTGAGGCCTTTAAGCTTTGCAAGTACCGATAATTTTTTACCTAAGCTTGATTCTGATGTTTCCATTTTATCCCTCCCCTTGGTTAGTGGAGCCACATGATCTCCGCTTTACTAGAGTAGCAAGTCCTATACCAAAATTTTTGGGGGCAAAGTGGGACTGGTATGGGCTCAACTCCAATCTATTGAGTATTTACGTTGAGCCGGTCAGAAATGGTTATTTTTTATTGCTATTGACAATTCGCCTAGTTT
>JAGRAK010000113.1 GCA_020434645.1 Bdellovibrionales bacterium
GACTATTATTATTTTTCTAAATTTCAAAAAGGTGAAGAGTACCCCATTTACTTGCGAAAGCCCGTTGCAAAACCTAAAAAAGAAGAAGTGCTGCTCAACCTCAATGCTGAGGCTAAAGGGCACGACTTCTTTAATGTTAATGCGCTGGCCGTGTCCTTTGATCATAATACTCTAGCTTACGCCGTCGACACCGTTGGCCGCCGATTTTATGACCTTCACTTTAAAACCATTGGCGGAGGCAAAAAAATCTCTGATGTGATCAAGGCCACTACTGGTAATATCGCCTGGCTCAATGACAACAAAACCATTCTCTATACAAAACAAGACCCTGAGACCCTTCGATCCTATCAACTCTACAAATACACCTTAGGGGGCAAATCAGAGCTTATCTATGAAGAAAAAGACCCTCAATTTTATATTTCTATTTCAAAATCTCTCACGCTAAATGAAATCCACTTAAACATTGCCAGTACCACCTCTTCTGAAGTTCGAATTGCAGATGCCAACGCCCCCAACGATCTTAAGTTTAAAATATTTTTAAAACGCGAAAAAAAACATGAATACTCGGTCGACGACGGCGGCGACCGTTACTATATTCTATCTAATTATAAGGCTCAAAATTTTCGATTATTTGAAACCAACAAAGATCAGACTGAAAAAAGATACTGGCGTGAAGTTGTACCTCATCGAAGTCATGTATTATTAGAAAATATACTCGTTCTTAAGAGCCATATTGTGCTTGAAGAACGAGAAGATGGTCTCACTCAATTGAGTTATTTTAAACGCGGTCAGAAAAAGCGAACACGACTCAGTTTTCCTGACCCCACATATGTCGCAGGCATTGGCACCAATGCCGAGTATGAGACTGATTTTTTTCGCTATGACTATCAGTCTATGACCCGCCCTGAAACTATTTTTGACTATGATTTTGCAACACTTAAATCTAAAACTGTAAAAGTAGAAGAGGTTCCAACTTATAATTCTTCAGAATATACATCAGAGCGTCTATTTGCCAAAGCGACCGACGGCACAAAAATCCCAATCTCCTTGGTCTATAAAAAATCACTTTTTAAAAAATCAAAAAATCCCCTTTACATTTATGCCTATGGTTCATACGGGCACAGTACAGATACTTATTTTCGCAGCGGGATTATAAGTCTACTCGATAGAGGTTTTGTTTTTGCTATCGCGCATGTGCGTGGCGGATCAGAAATGGGTCGCCATTGGTATGAAAACGGTAAACTTTTAAAAAAGAAAAACACCTTTACTGATTTTATAGATTGCACAGAAGCCCTAATTAAAAAAGGATACGGCAAAAAAGATCATGTTTACGCCATGGGCGGCAGCGCTGGTGGTCTGTTAATGGGCTCCATTCTCAACATGCGTCCTGATCTCTACCGTGGGGTTGTCGCCGCAGTACCATTTGTTGATGTTGTCACGACGATGCTCGACGACACGATTCCGCTGACCACAAATGAGTATGAAGAATGGGGCAACCCTAATGTTAAAAAATATTATCAGTACATAAAATCTTACTCTCCGTATGACAATATCAAAAAACAAAATTACCCTAACCTGCTGATTACAACTGGGTTTCATGATTCTCAGGTGCAGTATTGGGAGCCCGCAAAGTGGATTGCCAAACTTCGAGAAAACAACACCGGTTCAAATCTGCTCTTGATGAAGACAGATATGAGCGCCGGGCACTCTGGAGCAACTGGGCGATTCAAATCACTTATTGAAGATGCTCTTGATTATGCATTTTTTCTAATGCTAGAAGGTATTGATAAATAATTCACTAACTTAAAGGTGCCGATGAAAACTCGAATATTAACTACAGGAATGTACGTACCCCCAAAAGTCGTCACCAATCAAGATCTCGAAAAATTAATGGACACAAGTGACGAATGGATTCAGCAACGCTCGGGTATTAAAGAACGACGCTGGATTCAACCTGGCGAAACCACACTTTCGATGGCAACCGCTGCTGCCAAACAAGCTCTCGAACGCGCCAATCTTAAAGCTGATGACATAGACATGATTATTTTTGGATGCCTGGTTTCTGATTATATTTTTCCCGGCACAGGCTGCCTACTGCAACGCGAGCTTGGTTTTACTCGAACTATTCCAGCCCTTGATATTCGCAACCAATGCTCTGGGTTTCTATATGCACTCAAGGTCGCCGATGCCCTGATTCAAGCTAAGCAATACAAAAGAATTCTAATCGTCGCATCTGAAATTCACTCTACAACTCTAGATCTCTCAACCAAAGGTCGCGACATTTCAGTTCTGTTCGGAGATGGTGCCGGCGCGATGATAGTAGAGGCTTGCCAAGATAATGAAAACCACATTATTGACACAGTTATACACAGTGACGGTCAGCATGCAGAGTGTCTTTCATTGCAAAAGCCCAGCGCGAATGACTTTCCGAGAATTAATCCAAATACTGCACCAGGCGATTCTATTTTTCCGCATATGGATGGCAAGCTTGTATTTAAAAATGCGGTCACGCGCATGAACGAAGTGATGATTGAACTTCTCGAGCGCAATAAAATAAACGCTGGTGATATCGATTTTGTTGTAGCTCACCAAGCCAACATGCGAATCAATCAAATGGTTTTAAAGGGGCTTGAAATTCCGTTTGAGAAAACCCATCACACCCTAGATCGCTATGGCAACACCACTATGGCCACTATACCCATCACATTTGATGAAGCATTACTCGAGGGCAAAGTTAAACGTGGCGATTTAATTGCTTTTGTTGCCTTCGGTGCCGGCTTTACTTGGGGCGCAAGCTTAATTCGCTACTAATGAAAAAAGGCATCATAACAAAGTCTGCATTTAAAAAGCTTTCATCAGGTCACCCCTGGCTTTCTGCTAGTGACATTGTCGATCGTAAAATTTTGCCGCCTCGTGCGGGTGCTTTTTTACTTGGTCAACACTGGTGGCTCTACTCACCTGAGAGTTTTTTGAAGTTGAGGCGCCTTGGCCCTTCTTTAGCGGGCTGGATGTACACTCCCCGATTCAATACGCTATCTAACGCCGATCAATTCCAATCCTATTTTGGTAACTGGCTGCTCTGTCACTTCAAAGAAACTCTACAAAAAAAGATGAAACTTCAAAACCTAGACGAAGAAGATTTATGTCTACGTTGGATTTTTTCAGAAAATGATTTTGTTCCTGGCCTTATTGTTGATATTTTTGGTGATAAAGTTGTCGCACAAATTAATACCGCCCCTATTGAACTTTTCTGGGTCAACATTCAAAAGATACTGGCGCGCGCCTATCATGAAGTCGTCGGTAAAGAGCCTACAATAAAAGAATTGAGAAACTCCTCCGTACGAAAAAAAGAAGGTTTAGAAATTATTGTTCCTGAAACCGAGCCCGAACCTATGATTTTACGTTGGAATGGCTTAATCTGGCAGATGTCTCCCGGTGGCTCACAAAAAACTGGCTCTTATTTTGATCAACGAGAAAATCACAACCGAACAAAGCAAATCGCTCTCGAACGAAAATATAAAACAGCTTGGGACTTATGCGCTTATCAAGGCGGCTTCGGGCTCCATCTCGCAAAGGCCGGAGTAAAAGTAACAGCCGTAGATCAATCTGAAACTGCGCTTGAGGCCGCCAATAAAAACTTATCTCTTAATTCAATTCCCGAAGAAAATTTTGTAACACAAAAAGCCGATGTTTTTACTTGGCTTAGACACAAAGTTGAATCCAAATCTAAAGTCGACCTGATCATTTTAGACCCTCCTAGCTTCGTAAAATCTCGCACTGAAATCAATGCCGCCACACGCGGCTATAAAGAACTAAACGCTTTAGCTCTACAATGCTTAAATCCTGGTGGCCTTCTCGTGACCTGTGTCTGCTCCCACCATTTGACCCCCAAATTATTTGAATCCGTGCTTAAAGATGCAGCGGCTATAGCCAAAACTAAAGTCAAAGTGCTCGAACGACATGGCCCGAGCCCTGACCACGCACCAGCTCCTCACTTTACAGAAGGAAACTACTTACAAGCCTACTATTTAGTTACTTCTTAAACCTTATTAATTTCTCTTTAATTCCCATAAAGTAACCCGCAATAAGATTTTCTTATATCCACAAAAAGTTCTACGCGTGGTTTTATTCAAAAAAAGCTGTAATAAATTCAAAATTGTACCGTTTTTTGGTCTTTTTAATCGTGAGTTTGAATTTTTCTCCACATTTGAGCTAGGTTCACTCCAACGCCAAGGGATAATGGATGCCGCCTCGGGGGAATACGAGGGGCGGCACCTTTAATTTTCAATAAATTTATAATATCTGACATACGCCCCTTGTGGGTCGTCGCGTCATTTGCGCTGACTACAGAGTGTCTATTGACTCAATTGGCGCGCTCCATTAATCCTCAAGCGCTACAAAAATAATCAACGAACCACTTATATAAAGGATACCTGCATGTCTGCAAAAGCCCTTATCAGTTTTGTTTTTACACTAATATTTAGTCGCTTGGCCTTCGCTAGTGAAGCCGATCTTGTGCTGCCTAGTTTTGCGGCCACGTTTGATGTCATGGGTTCTTCAGTGACCGGCACGACCATTCTTCAGTGGTCACTTATTATCGCACTAGTTGGTTCACTCTTTGGGGTTTACGAATTTGTCCGCGTAAAAGCATTGCCTGCTCATAAATCACTACTCGAAATTTCTCATCTTATATATGAGACTTGCAAAACCTATATGATCACTCAAGCTAAGTTTCTATTAGTTCTTGAGATACTCATTGGCGCCTGCATTCTTTATTACTTTATGTTTCTACAAAATATGCCTGTACCAAAAGTTATGCTGATTTTGTTCTGGTCAGTACTCGGTATTCTCGGTTCATTTGGTGTCGCTTGGTTTGGTATCCGCATCAATACGTACGCTAACAGCCGTACAGCCTTTGCTTCACTTACTGGCAAACCTTATCAAGTTATGTCGATACCACTTCAGTCTGGTATGTCTATTGGCGTTCTCCTTATCTGCGTAGAGCTTGCCATGATGATTTCAATTCTTCTTTTTGTATCAGCTGAGAGTGCTGGCGCGTGCTTCATTGGTTTTGCGATCGGTGAATCTCTCGGCGCATCTGCCCTTCGTATTTGCGGCGGTATTTTCACGAAAATTGCAGATATCGGTTCTGATTTGATGAAAATCGTTTTCAACATTAAAGAAGATGACGCTCGTAACCCTGGTGTTATTGCAGACTGTGTTGGCGACAACGCAGGTGATTCAGTTGGACCCACAGCGGATGGTTTTGAAACTTATGGTGTAACAGGCGTTGCCCTCATAAGCTTTATTATTCTAGCTGTTGGCATGACTATAGACCCAACTACTGGCGCACTTACATTAAACGCTGGTGGCGAAGCCCTTCAGTCACGTTTAATTGTTTGGATTTTCGCAATGCGCGCCATTATGGTTCTTACTTCTATTTTCTCTTACTGGTTAAATGGCTTTGTAACAAAAGCTCTTTATGGCAAGGCCGATCACTTTGACTTTGAAATTCCGCTCACGTCTCTTGTGTGGCTCACTTCACTTCTTTCTATCGGTGTAACATATGCAGTAAGTAGCGTTCTTCTTTCTGATATTGGCGACATGTGGTGGAAGCTTTCTACCATCATCAGCTGCGGAACTATCGCTGCGGCAGTTATCCCAGAACTTACAAAAATATTCACTTCTGCCAAATCTATGCATGTGGCAGAAGTTGTAGCGGCATCTCGTGAAGGTGGAGCATCACTTACAATTCTTTCTGGACTAGTCGCCGGTAACTTCTCAGCATTCTGGAAGGGCATGGCCATGATCGGCCTTATGCTCATCGCCTACATGACAAGTGATCTTGGTTTAAATGCATACATGGCTTACCCGGCTGTATTTGCCTTCGGCTTAGTGGCATTTGGCTTCTTGGGGATGGGTCCTGTTACTATTGCTGTTGATAGTTATGGTCCGGTTACAGATAATGCACAGTCTGTTTTTGAACTATCTTTAATTGAGCACGACAAAAATGCTGTTGAAGAAATCAAAAAAGAGCACGGCTTCACCCCGAACTTTAAAAAGGGCAAAGAGCTTCTTGAAGAAAATGATTCAGCCGGTAATACATTTAAAGCAACAGCAAAACCCGTTCTTATTGGTACTGCTGTTATTGGTGCGACCACTATGATCTTCTCAATTATTCTTCTCATGAAAATTAAGCTTGATCTTATGGACCCGCGAGTCCTTCTCGGCCTTATGACAGGTGGAGCTGTTATTTACTGGTTCACTGGCGCCTCTATGCAAGCGGTTACAACTGGCGCTTACCGCGCAGTTGAATATATCAAAAAGCACATAAAACTTGATGGAACGGCCACAAAGGCATCCGTTCAGTCTTCAAAAGATGTTGTTCATATTTGCACTCGCTACGCTCAAAACGGAATGATTAATATTTTTGCCGTAATCTTTTCGTTTACTTTGGCTTTTGCATTTTTCGATCCGACATTCTTTGCTTCTTACCTAATTTCAATAGCTGTGTTTGGTCTTTACCAGGCTATGTTTATGGCGAATGCTGGTGGAGCATGGGATAACGCTAAGAAAGTGGTTGAAGTTGATCTCCGCGAGAAGGGCTCAGCTCTACACGCAGCCACCGTTGTTGGCGACACTGTGGGTGACCCATTCAAAGACACTTCTTCTGTTGCACTCAATCCGATCATTAAGTTTACGACTCTATTTGGCTTGTTAGCTGTTGAAATTGCTCACTCTGCCCATAATGTGGCG
>JAGRAK010000114.1 GCA_020434645.1 Bdellovibrionales bacterium
AGTCTTTAGATCTCGGCACTTTTGTCTTACCAGCGGCCTATACTGGTGCCACCGGATTTCTTGGCGCTGGTGCTGTAGCGAAGCTCGATAGCTCAAATGGTTTTGTGATGAAGATTGCTGGGGTGAATTTCATGCCCACGGGTGGCGGTGCCATTGATAATACTATTAAGGGCGGTCAAGATGTAGTGGGCGGAAACCTCACAATACAAGATTTGGTTTTAGCAAATCCCCGTTTACTTAGCATAGATGCAAGTGGTGTGATGACTGGTATGGCCGATTTGTATTTCACTGCAAATTCGAGAAGTTCAAATATGCAACTTAAAACTCGATTTCTTGGCACACTTGTGCTGACGGAAGACCCAGATCTAGATCAGTTTACATCTTGTCATGCCTCGGCGGGTGTGGGCTTTAAGGCAATGTGTGAGGGTATGGGGTGCGAATGGAAAGCCGTCTCTGATGATTGCAAGTGTCCTCGGCCGGTAATCGAAGGTTGTCCTCCGTACTATGTGCCCATCGGTTTTTTACCAAGTGGACAACTCGACTGCCGCTTGTTGGGGAGTGGTGAGTGCCCTCCAGGTTTTGGTTTAAAAGCTATTGATATTGAGACAAGCATTTGTGTGCCGATTGAGACTTTTGTACCATCCCCGCCGTATTCATATTCATGGAATGTTTCAAATGGTGCATGTAATGGTGGCACTGGTTTTCTTTTTCAAATTGTAAATGGTTGTGATGAGTTTCCTACAAATCGCTCCGTCGATGTAGCATATTGCTCTATGTCTCCTATGCCTCCGCCAACATCTTGTGGCGCTCCAAGTTGTCCAGAACAAGTCCTGGATTGGAATGTAGGCGGCAATGCCTGCCGAACGCTTTTTCCGGCTACACCAGCCTCTTCAAGTAGTCCTTTAGTGAGCGATATGGTGAATGATCCGGGTTCAGGTGCGGCACAATTTAATTGTGATGCGGGTGGGGTATGGTCGGCAGTACCTCAGGCGGGAGCCACATGTGTTACCGGTACGAACTGCCCAGTGGCGAGTTTAGCTTGGACTGTTGGTGGTAATACTTGTAGCGCTACTTTTGGTGGTATTGGCGAAACTTATATCAGCCCTGTGATTTCAGATGTGACGGCTCCATTAACTGGCTCAGCCTCTTTTAGATGCAATGCTGGTGGAGTGTGGGCTGCACTGCCTCAAGCTGGGGCAACTTGTAATTAATCTACCTCAGTAATATTTCTTTTAAACCCGAAATGTCAGCCGGGTCGCCCTCAACCTCAAAATATAAGTCTGCATTTTCTAGGGAGCGCATAATTTTATATCTACTATAAATTATAGTCGGCAGGCGAAAAATAAAGTTAAGGCGTAAAAGATATTGCACCATTTGCGGAACACCCACTGCCGATAGCAGCATAAACCATGTGTCGATACCCGAAATTTTTTTAGAAAGTGCGCGCCACAAATTACTTTTATTTGAAACTAAAATAAGTTGATCAATTCTGAGTGGTGAAACGTCACGCTCATTCGGTGCTGGCAAGGTGATTTTATGTAATCGACCATCTTGAAATAATGGTCTTAAGCCTTTAGTGCCTATGCCTAGCATATCGAGTACTGGTTTTGCTACAGCAAATCGTAGCGGTATGGGTAGCAGCTCATCATTTCGTATAAAAGCTAGCTCATCACCGAAGACTTGAAATTCAGTATCGTTCATGAGTTTTAATGCGAGTCGCGATTTGCCGAAACCAGAAGGGGCGATCAAAGCAAAGTTTTTACTTTTATAAGAAGCTGAGAAAGCATGAATAGGCATCCAGCCCTCTTTTTCAAGTGTTTCGACTAAGTGAGAGATTATGCTCAGATAAATTATGTAGTGAAGTTTATCAATATTCTGGCCAAATACTTTTAAATGCCTTTTTTCGCCAAATACAATTTCAAGTTTTGTTTCATCAGAATTATATGAGTAATACGTTGAAGTCTTTGTTTTGTAGACGAAGAGTCCTGGCCGCCAGAATATGGGCAGGCTTTTGGGTCTTTTGAATTCATTAATTTCAATTTCAGAAATAAGTGTCGGAGTGTGGCCAGTGCGATTACTCAAGGCCGTGTCGCCCGCAAGGCCTGTCGCACTCGCGCAAGCCGCAAAATCGTCTTTGAGCCAATCGACGATGTCATTGTATTTTTCTTCTGCACAAGTGACTCGAAATAAAAATCCAGAAATATTGATTTCAGCGCATTTCATTTACGGGTCTCTTTGTGTTGAATTGCAGAACGAAAAACACCAGAAACTAAACCCAGAGCGTAGGTAATATGTGTAATGGGGTACAAAAAAAATGCACCCAGCGCAAATAAATGTCTATTTGAGATCATTTGATAAAGTGTGCAAAGTAAATTAGCCGCAATATATATCGGCATAAAGCGTAACATAATTTCTTTAATTGTCTCACTAAGTGGCGCAAGTAGTATTAACACCAAAAACAGAGTGGGCACAAAATAAATTGGGGCACGCGTTTTGCCGTCAAAAACAAGTTGCCCACGACCGCGAGCATAACGATAGATTTGTTTTATAAACGCTGACAAATTTTGGCGTCGGTCATGATAGACGATAAGTTCTGGTGAATACCATGAATCATTAGGCCAAGATTTTAAAATATTTAAAATCAAATAGGATTCTTCAGCAGTGCGATAGTGCTCAGGGTACTCGGTGATTTCAAAAACTTTTCTATTTACAAATAAATTGCATGAACTTAAATAGGCTTCTTTCGCTGCTCTTGTTTTACCTATAGGAGCATACCGAGAGCGTGTGTGCATAGCGCCCCACAAGCTACCTAAAATTATACCGCTAACTTTTTGAAAAAGAGGGGCATGAGGCGGGGTCACATTCGGCCCGCCAAAAAGAATTCCCGCGGGGTGTTCAGAAATTAAAGTTTTTAATTCAGTGAAAATATTGTGCTGTGGGTAAGCATCATCATCGATAAAAAAAATCCACTCTGCATGAGAGTGGCTGATTAAAATATTGCGAGCAAGCCCTGGTTTTTGAGTATGAGGCTCCTGATAAAAATGAACATGGGGCTGGCTGTTAAGATACTGAGTGGTTTGAATATCGACGCCATTGATGAGTACGTGAATATTGATTGTAAAGAGCTGATTTTGCCCGGCTGAAGAGATCCCCGCTAGACACCGCTTGAGTTGTTCGAGGCGATTGTGGGTGACAATAAGAACATCTATCTCCATAGACGTAAATACCAAGGTATTTTCATGTTCACTTTGCCAAAAAGATTTTCATAATAAACCGGAAAGTCTTGCCCCTTATTTTTTAGCCCTTTTAAAATCAGAACTTTTTGATCAGAATTTATGACATCATTGATTCTATCAAGGTAATGGCAGATGAACTTGTCGTCACTCCAGTAAACTAAAATATCAAAACGTTTCAGTTCTTCAAGGGGTGGCGCCGGCTCGACCCAAATATTTTCATCAATTTTAATTAACGGGAGCATTGATCCAGTTACAATTCTTACTGGCAATGTTTTGTGTTTTTGTAGTTTAAGCTTGAGAAGTAAAAAAATATCATGTGTTATAGTTTTAGCCATTTAATGCTCGAGGCCATGTGCGCTTTCGTATATCCTCTGACCTTCTTCAGGGGACCCGTCAAAAATCAACTGCCTGTTTTTAATAATAAGAACCCTATTGCACACCTGATGGATCTGCTCGAAGGAGTGACTGACAAAAATTACAGCACCTGATTTTAAAATCATATTCTTAATACGTTTGCTGATTTTTTCTCTAAAAAATTGATCAGCTCCCTCAAAGACTTCATCAAGAATAAGTAGATCATTCTCTTGAGCTGATATAAGTGACAGGCAAAGGCGGGCTTGCATACCATTGCTGTAATATTTGTAAGGCGTATTTAAAAAGTCACCGAGCTCTGAAAATACTAGACACTCTTCGACTAATTTTGTGCGATTTTTGGTCGTGGGGTATAAAAATTCAGATAATAAATAAGCATTTTCGCGACCGGTGAGTTCGGGCTGAATACCCACTCCTGTGTCAAAAATAGCTCGAACATGGCCGTTTGTAATAATCTCGCCCTTTTGTGGGTAATAAATTTTAGCAATACAGCGACAAAGTGAGGTTTTGCCGACGCCATTTACACCAACAAGCCCAATGCGATCTCCTTTGTGAACATCAAAGCTCAGGTTTTCTAATACAATAAGGGTTTTGGGCTTTCGCTTTATAAATTCAATTGGATGCGACAGAGCATTTGTAAAAACAGTTCTCACTGAATCTTGATTGTATATCGGCAGCTCAAAAGAAAGCGATATGTTTTTAACTGAGACTAGTGGCGCAGTTGGATCCACTGGCTCAGCTGGCTTAGAAGATGAAGAAAATGGCATTTCGTTTTTTTCTCCAGTAGTAGATAGTGAAAACAGCTAAAGTTATACTTGTCAGATAAGATTTTAAATTGGCTTGCCAGTAGTCATCCATAGAAAACTGAGTGCTGAGAATTTGAATAGGCCGAATGATAGAATAAAATACATTGTAATCGGCAACCCATCTCATGTTCGGCGGTATGAAATCAACCGGATAAAAAATGGGGGTCATAAAAAATGCAATTGAAAGAAAAAAACTCAAGATAAATTTTGTATCGCGATAAAGAACATTAATAGCAGAAAGCAAAAATGATGCGGATGTGACAAATATAAATAGTGATATGAGAGGTACAATCATATAAATAAGATGCCCGAGTGGCCAATCGAGCCAGAGTTTAATGGGTATTATTAATACGATAAAAGCCGCCAAATAATTAATAAAGTTATCAGTGATTTGAGAAAGCACGATAGCATACGGGCTGATCGGAAAAGACTTTAACATTTTGGCATTGTTAAGAAGTGAAGTGGCCGACATATCAAGAGATTGTGAAATAAAAATCCAAGGTAGAAGCCCAGTGAGTAAAAATAGCGGATAGTGTTCGACATCCATTTTCAAAATATAATGAAAGGCGTAGCTTTGTGCTCCAAAAGTAAAAATTGGGAGTAAGATCACCCAAAGAAAACCAGACCATGTGCCGCGATAGCGGGTTCTTAAGCTTGCTTGTACAAGCTTAGCCGTTTGCCTGATAAAAATGGGTTGAGTGAGTGTTGTCATATGCCTCTTGTTGATTATGTAAGCATCGGCATATTCGGACTACAATTGCTAACGCAAGATGCTAATTGAATTAACTCCGAAATGCTGGGATATTTAGAGGCATATGTTCAAGGGAACTGAGTTTCAAAAAAATTATTGGACGTTTTTAGCCATTTTGCTTCTGTCTGTGACTCTGCGGGCACTTCGTTTGGATGGCACGGGTTATTGGATCGATGAGATGTCCTCTATTCACTTTGCAACAAATCCTTATTGGGGCGCTATTTTTTGGGACAATTCGCCCGGTCTTTACAATTTTTTTCTTAAGATATGGATCTTATTGTTTGGCGACACAGAGTCTGCCACCCGTTCTTTATCGATCTTGTTTTCGGTCTTAACCACAGCGGTTTGGCTCTTTTTTGGCTATAAGGTGGCTGGCCGAAGGGGGGCTGTGATATTAGGCCTTGCTCATTGTGTTCTGAGTTTTAGCGTTTATTACGCGCGCGAAACACGTATGTATTCGATGTATGAACTGGCATCAACTCTCGTTATTTTGGGCTCTGTTTTATTGATCGAAGGGCAAAAAATTTCGCGTTTATGGTTGTGGGCGGCTGTTGTGTTTGCAATGCTCACGCATTATCTGGCAGTTGTGCCGATCGCTCTCGGAGCGTTTTTCTTTTTTCTTTATGCTGAAAGAGATTTTAAATCGAAATATAAATGGGATTTTTTGGTGGCGATTTTAATTTCGACATTGGCATTACTTTTGATTCGTTGGCCAAGTTTAGATTGGCAAAAATTAAAGTACTTTGCTGAGCCCTCATCTCATTGGCCTTGGCAAGTTATGGGTTTGGTTTTTGGTGGAGCTTTTGGTGCTGTCTCTATTGTTTTGTGGTCGGCTTACGGCGTTTATAAGAATAATCTCTATGCTAAGATTCTTGGCTTAGGTGTTTCAATGTCGATGGTGGGCGCTTGTGCCGCCACACTGCTTGCGGAGCGCTCACTTTTTCTAGGTCGGTATTTTATATTTTTACTACCTCTTGTTGTTCTATCTTTTTTGTGCGTAACAGAATTGCGTTTAAAAAGTTTAATTAAAGGCACTTCTCAATTGAGTGAAGCGAATTCACCGAGCGCAAGTGTTACTTGGTTGCGCAACACGGGTGTCGAGTGGTTGGGGGTTCTTAGCTTGGCTATTTTTTTAGGTGCCCAGCTCTATACTTTTTCTTTAGATCTTTATAAAGAAAAACCACCCTGGCGTGAAGGGGCACGTATTTTATCTGAAGAGGTGGCGCCTGTCGTTTACACAACTCGCCCTTTGTCGCTTGCATCGCCCTATTATGATCGACAGGGGATAAAGCTCGTCAAATTTGATCCCTTTGATCTTCATGAACGCAGTCGAATTGTTGAGGATGCAAAAAATGGTGTGAACGTCTGGGTGCTTGAAAATTTTTGGGGTGCTTCAAGTTATATCGGATCTTTTAAAGCATTGGTTGCCGCCAGCGGTTGTTGGCTAAAAGATCAAAGTGTGCGCAACTCCAACCTTGAATGGATTATGCTTTTTAAGGTTCAGTGTGATGTGCTCGGCGGGGAGTGAATAGTTGAGTAAGTCAAAAGCTGAAAATTTCATATTTAAATCTGGTCATATT
>JAGRAK010000115.1 GCA_020434645.1 Bdellovibrionales bacterium
TCCAGTGATGTTGATTCGTCATATTCAGTCTGGGAGAAATTAAAGATAGGGTCAATTCTTTTTGAATAAGGCTTCAGCTGCAGCCCTCAGTGCATCACGGGAGTCTTGACTCGCCACTTGACCACCTGGCTGAAAATAATCACAAAGATTCGAGCGTTCTTTCTCTCGAATCACCTCTGCCGAGGTCTCTCGACATTCATTATAAACCTTAGGATCATAAAATTGACAGTTTTTGCATACGCGAACATCAGCCCCACATTTTGGGCACTCATCACGACGACTGATCGCCACGGCAAAAGTCATCTCAGTTTGGCATGTGAAGCATTTCAGTTTTGTCTCAGCCATTTTAAAAGGCCTTTCGACTCAAATCATGCATGGCTTCTATGTGGCGAATAGTGCCTGTTTGTGAGCGCATCACCACTGAGTGTGTTGAAAGATGCGTATTCGGTAAAGTGCGAACCCCCTTAAGAAGAGGGCCATCGGTGATACCAGTTGCGCAAAACAAGACGTGACCTTTAACAAGGTCGTCTAGTCGATACGTGCGATTTAAATCTTTGATGCCCATTTTGGTCGCACGATCTTTTTCTTCATCATTGCGAAACTTCAGTCTCCCTTGAAAGTCGCCGCCCATGCACTTCATTGCCGCTGCCGTAATCACACCCTCTGGTGCGCCACCAATTCCGAGCAGCAAATCTATCCCTGAGTCATCCCAGCAGGTCGCCACACCGGCTGAAACGTCGCCGTCACCAATTAATCGAATCCGTGACCCAAGTTCGCGAACTTCAGCGATTAGACTTTCATGACGAGGGCGATCAAGAATAACAACCGTTACGTGCTCAACTGGTTTATTTAAACTGGCTGCCACCGCCCGAATATTCTCAGTTGCTGTTTTTTCAATATTGATCTTGCCGCGAGCCGCAGGCCCACAGGCGATTTTCTCCATGTATGTATCGGGTGCATGCAAAAAATTTCCGCGCTCAGCGGCCGCAATAACTGAAATTGCACCCTCACCACCCACTGCACAAATTGTAGTCCCTTCAAGTGGGTCAAGAGCGATATCCACAGCAATCGCATCCACGCCCTTTTTACCAACCGACTCACCGATGTAAAGCATAGGAGCTTCGTCACGCTCACCTTCACCAATAACAACAGTTCCGTCTATATTGACCGAGTCGAAGGCTCTTCGCATTGCGTCAACAGCAGCTTGATCGGCTGCTTTTTCGTTTCCGCGTCCCATAAAACGACTGCTGGCAAGAGCTGCGGCTTCTGTGATTCGTACAAATTCAAGGGCTAGGTTTCTATCCATGGTTTATATCCTGTCTCATACCCCGGGCTCGTTTTCAAGGTAGGTTCTCATCTTTGCTGCGACTTTTTGCAAAACAAATTCAAGACCGAACTCAAGAAAAAATTGTGGCATCGGCAACTTCTTATATTCATAACGCGCCTCAAACCCCATCAAGGTTGCACTGGGCTTATGTTTTTCAAATGTAAAATGCCCAGTCATACCTTTAAAGTTACCCTCAATAATTGTGAACTCTAATTTTTCAAGCGTATCGCTCACCTTCTCTGGAGAAATTTTCATTTTCATTCGGGCGTGATACTTAAACGCCTCCGTATGAATGAAAACCTCTTTTCGATCAGAACTGACTTTTACCTCTTTAATATAATCACTAATGCCAGGGAGATCCTCATATCGCTGCACACGAACGGCAACTTTAGCTGGTGATTTTTTAATTAACCCACCGCCCTGCATTTTGAGCTCTGAGAGCTTATTTTTTTTCAATTCAGCGCCCACCAGAACAATAATGGCGCGATCATCTGTAATTTTCTTTAATACTTTAGGCTTCACCCGCCAAAACGGCTGCTCCAATTGACTCTTCGAGCTCTCACTTGCCGCACCGAGCAGTGAAGCTGTAAGCAAAAATATTGCAACTGCGTATCTTAACATCATCATATGTTGACTTGATTTATACTGAAGTTGAAGATCTGTCTTCCCATTTTAACGAAAGAGTTGAACTACCGTGAATTGGAAGAAAAAACTCCCTATGGCGGCCACAAGTGTACGATTTTTTGTGGCTCCCATCATATTTGCCGTAATGCTCAGTGGCTGGAAATACGCCGCATGGGTCGCCACAGCCCTTTTTATATTGGGCTCGTTCACTGACTGGTTAGACGGCTACTGGGCACGCCTTTTTCATGCCGAGAGCAACATGGGCAAATTCATGGACCCCATTGCCGATAAAATACTTGTGCTTTCGGTGCTCATTATTCTTCTCTACTTCAAAAGAATCGACCCTGTGGCACCCGCAATTTTACTTTCACGCGATATCTTTATAGGCGGCCTACGCTCAGTGGCCGCGGCAGACAATGTGGTGATTTCAGCCAAACCAACCGGAAAATGGAAAACAGCATTACAAATGGTGGCAATACCATGTTTGTTTGTTGATATCGACTTTTATGGGATAAGCCTACACAGCATAGGTTTATGGACAATCTGGCTCAGCGTCATCCTCAGTATCATATCTGGTGTCGAGTATACGCGTGGTTACTTTAAAGGGGCAAAAAATTTATGAATTTTCTTAAATCTAATTTTTGGGAAATCGATCGCTCGCCACTTTTACATTATCTCGGCGCCATTCTCTCTTTTTTACATATTTTAAATTATTTTTTCTGGAAGAGCCATGCCCCATTTCTAACAGCATCAGCCACAAAGCCTTTACTTTGTTGGGAGTTTTTTGAAAGCTGCATTCAACAAGGCCTCCTCACCTCCAGCCTACCTCAACAACTTTTTTCTATTTATATTTTTGTTGCCGTATTAGCGTTTCTTTCTTTTCTCTGGAAGAGATTTGTTCGGCTTTCATGGTCTTTACTCTTTGCTGCCACTCTCATTCAAATGTTTCTTTACATATCTGACGCCAGCCTCAAGGTTGATGTTCAAGGTCTACTGATTTTTCTTAATCTTTGCTTTTTATTTGTACCCAATAAAGCGGCTATTTTTCGCGTCACGATTATTCTTTTTTATCTGCTCTCCGCATTTCGCGAACTGAACCCTGAATGGCTCTCGGGCTCAAATTTAACTGAGCATATGCCATTCCCGCTTAAAGGCCTTGAGTGGGTAACCGCGATGGGAATAGGCATCAAGCTCACCTTGCCGTTTTTACTTATTTCGCCATTTGGCCAAAGGCTCGCGATTGCGGCTTGCGGCCTCATTCTCTTTCACGCCTTTCACTTCTATTTTGAGCGCGACTTCAGCTCTCTAGTCATGATTTTTCTCGTCTTCTTTTACGTTCTTGATTTTTTTGTTCGCAAAAGATTAGAGCGAGAAACCATGTACCAGTCTTACGAACACCCCGAACCCTCAAAAATATGGTGGCCTATAGCCGCTATTTTCTATTTGATGGCGCAAGCCAATTTTGTTCCGACGACTTCGCCAACCCGTCTATTTCATGTCGACGGCCCCGTCACCACTCAAGAATGTCGACACATCTCATTTGCTAATTTTACCAATAGAGTCGAACAGGTCGAGAATGAAAACCTACAAAAATTAGATCGCAATGTTCAATGCCACCCGCTTGTCGCATTTAATAGCGCCAAAGAATTTTGCGACAAATATAAAAATAACTCTGAGTTCAAATCACTTTCTTCTTATTTTTTAAGAAGACGCCTATCAGAAACTGATTACACTACAGTTTTTTCAGCTGAAAATATTTGCACTCCCCATATAAAATACAGCGATTCGGAGGTTAGCAAGTGAACCCACAACGCAGCTTTATTCAAACGCTAATAGTCCCTTTTGTAATCGGCATGTGGATATTCTCTCTGTATCTCGTTTACAAAAAAAACCCTGAGATCATGCTGCAAGAGACTCTTCATCACGTACTGAGCGGAACAAATAAGCAAACCGACATACGTGCAATGGGCTATAGCAAAAGTGAAGATCTTTTCGATAATGAGAAAAGTAAAAAGCCATCGACCTTAAGCCACAAGTATATCCAGACCACTGATGAGACGTTTAACAATGTCGACCTCAAATCTAGCGACCTTCATTGGACGACCACAAAATCTTTTATAATTATTAAAGAAAAAGCCAAGGTCACCGTTACCAAACTCAACGGTGAATTGCTCTGGACGTTCTCACCTCCTGCTGAACTTGAATTCACACCTGGCCGCCCTGCCCATTTAGGCTCTGCACTTTTTCTCACAACAAAAAACGGGCGAATCTACTCATTTGATTTAAATAGCGGAGTTCTCATTTGGTATATTGAAAGCACTAATAAGTATTTTCGCTCGCCTCTCGTTCATGACGAAAAACTTCTGTTGTTTATTGAAGAAAAGATCAATCAAAAGTGGGCTCTTCAAATTCTTGATGCAAAAACTGGGGAGAACCTCAACAAGCACTCTCAACTTGAATTGCCGCTTTCTGGTCAACCTATTGCAAAGGATAATCATTTTTACTTTGCAACTCAAAACGGCTTACTCCGCGCCATTACTATTGAAGATGGTAAATCCAGCTGGTCAACAGAAGCCTCCTCTAGCATTCGAAGCGGGCCTTCAATCATCAATGACAGAATCTATATAACCAATGAAGACGGACTCGCCTTGGGCTTTGATCGCAAAAATGGTCGCAAAGTGAATGAAGTTGAATTGGGTTCATCTGTACAAGAGCCACTTAAGCTTGTTGAGGGCACAAATATTGTCGTCACTGTCGATACTAACGGCTATTTGATCGCCGCTGATTTAAAAGCAGCTAAGCGACTTTGGCGTTACAACTTAAATACGGCCGGAGAGCAACACCCCTTTGACCTCTATCGGCTCAGCACAAAAAGTCTTTTGCTGCTTAGCTTCAACTCTGAAGTGCGTGGCTGGACGGCCTGGACAGCTTGCAATTCAACAAGGCTCTGTATTTTTGATGTTAAGTCAGGTCGCATGCTATATCGGATCAATTTAAAGGGTGAACCACTGGCTCAGCCTGAATTTGTTGGCGCTGATGAGAACCTCATTATACCCATTAAAAATGAAGCTGGAGCACAGTTTGTTGAGTTTCGAGTGCCAGAGACCTCTCCAGCAGCAGCCACTCCGGCTCCCGCCGCGCCCACTCCGCCTCAACCCGCCCTTGACAAATAAGGCCGGGCACCCTAATTTCATGAATTCGAAATCGACCTCATGCGGGAGTAGCTCAGTTGATAGAGCGTTGCCTTGCCAAGGCAAAGGTCGCGGGTTTAAATCCCGTCTCCCGCTCCAATTAATTTCAAATAAAATTAGTACAATTCAAAAACATCAACAATTCTAAGTTGTTGATTTAACTTAAGAGTCCATTTTGGATTTTTTCAAACACCCCTGAAGAACAGTCTAGATAAGCCTAGATCCCTGCCAATACCGGTTCTTCACCAAAGGTAGGGGCACAGGTCTTCTGTTAGCCACAATACGCCTTCACTCTAATTCTATAATTATTAAAGTTATGCATACCGTACGCTCTGTTTTGTATCTCATCCATTCTTCTGTGTAAACCCTCGGTTATTGAGTTGGTTTTACTAAATCTCCACATTCTTACGATTTCCTCCTTCCACGCATCTAACGTATTCCCAAGTATTTCTAAATTTTTGAAATTTGACATTTTTAAAGCCCGAATTGCGTCTAAAAATCGCGGCACTAATTTTCTAGCTTCTGATTTACTGTAAACTCTCGATAAAATTAATTTCATAAGATCTTGTTTGAAATCATAAACTACTTTTAATGCTGGGTTTTCAGCTAAGTATCTATTTAAATTACTTCGAGATTTTTCTTTCATCTTGCTCCATTCATGCATTCGCATCATGTACATTAAACCTCGGTTTTTTCTACCCACCTCATCAAGCTGTGACCACGTTTTTAAGAAGTGATGATTCACAAGTCTCACCACGTGAAACCGATCTGCAACAACCATTGCTTTCGGAAAATAATTATGTGCGATTGAGCGGTATGTTTCACTTAAATCCATCACTACAACTTTGCAGTTGTCACGATCTGGAAGCTTCTTCAAGTACTTGCCCAGATTAGATTCTGTGCGACCAAGAGTGATGTCAAAAACTGTATGCCTTTGCAAATTTACAAGTGTTGTTTGGTAACCTAATCTTTTACTGAATTTCTTTTCATCAATACCTAAAACCTTCGGCACACTGGCATTTTTATATTCGCTAAATTCTCTTTTTAAAAAGTTTTTATAATAGCGACCAACTGTGGCTTGGCCGAGACATAGCCTCTGACTCACTTTTAAAATTGAATGACCATCATGATGCTTGCATGCCACTTCATCTTTAAATGGCTCTGTAGAGCGTTGATAGGGCTGCACACCAGGCAATCTCTGATTAAAATACTTCTTACAGTCTCGGCAAAAAAACTTATAGGTTTGAATTAGTAAAATACTTCTACTGAGGCCAATGCTGTGATGTTTAAATGCTCGATTAAATCTTTCTTTTTTACGTAAATTTAATGAGCCACAGTTTATACATCCGATGTCTCCGGTGTACTCTGCGGTAATTTCAACGGTCTGGGTGCCTTGATACGAAATGATTTTATAATCGGGTAAACCGATGATAGGTTCATGGCCTGATGGGGGCATTTGGGGTCTCCTTTTGTTAAACTTGTTGTTGCTAACTAAGTCTAACAGAAGTCCTGACTGCCCCTGTCATTGATGGAGAGCCCCAATACCCTGCCACCGCCGCCTCTCAACAGAAAATTTTCCC
>JAGRAK010000116.1 GCA_020434645.1 Bdellovibrionales bacterium
TGAACAGTGGGATATGATTGCCGTAACTCTTACTCATTTTACGCCCATCAAGGCCTGGTACGACTTTTTCAGTTTTTACTAAGTGCTTTGGCAACTTTATAATATCACCATAGATACGATTAAATTTTTGTGCTAAGTCGCGCGCGATTTCAACATGCTGCACCTGATCTTCACCAACTGGTACGACATCAGAATTAAATAATAAAATATCAGCCGCCATCAAAACTGGATAACAATAAAGCCCCATCGAAACACCAAAGTCGAGATCTTCTCTGCCTGCAATTTCATTTTCTTGAACCTTTGCCTTATAGGCATGGGCACGATTAAGTAAACCCTTAGGAGCCACACATGACAGTATCCAGGCCAGCTCAAATATCTCAGGGATATCACTCTGACGATAGATAATTGTTTTCTTTGAGTCTAAACCGCAAGCCAGCCACATGGCCGCTACAGAGCGAGTAAAAAGCTGCATATCTTGGGCATTTTGTACGGTGGTGATAGCATGATAATCTGCGATGAAAAATAATGACTTTTCAAACTGTGAGGCCAGCTCTATGCCTGGACGTATTGCGCCTAGATAATTACCAATATGCGGATGATCTGTTGGCTTAATACCGGTCAGAATAACTTTATCTTGAGAACTCATTTTGCTGACGCTCCAATAACACCACAGCCAATTCGTGCGCCCGCCCCGCCAGTGGGCTGAGAAATAAAATCATCTACATCTTTATGAACAATGACCCCACGACCTAAAATAGGATGAATATGCCCATTAATAGACATATTGGGGACTTCAAGAGTAAGCCGGGCACGACCTTTCGAATCCGTCACCACATTGCCAAGATCTCCTACGTGATGCTCCTCAGACTCGCGACTGCCGTGAGCGACACCCTCCGGGTTATAATGCCCACCCGCACTTGAAGCATCTGCAGCCGTACAATCACCAAATTCATGAATATGAAATCCATGTTTAGAATTCTTATCTAGTCCTGATAGTTCAATTATCACTTTCACTTTTCCGAAGGCTTCAGCAAAATTAACTTGACCTGATGTCTTACTACCTTTTGTTGGCTGAATAACCGCAACTGCGTAATAGACAGGGCTGACTGCTTTTTCATTCGATTTATGACCGACGCCTGCACATCCTGAAAATACAAATGATCCTAGTAACAAAAAAATTATTTTATTCATGGTCACCCCTCTAAACAAGATCCATAAGCACTATAACGCGTTTTTCTTTGGTAAAATATAATAAAGACGCCCTGGATTACGCATCACGCCACTCGCTTGCGCAGCCAGCTTTCCGCGACCCCAAAAAAGGTCGACGCGACCTGGCCCTCGAATGGCGCCGCCTGTGTCTTGATCGAGCACAAAACGAGAACTTTTAGTAAACTCCTGCGCAACATCAGACTCGTCATCTGAAAATATAGGTTTTTCATACTGAAGATAAGCTAACGCTCCCTTTGGAAAGTACATCTGATCTGTCGCAATGGTTCGACCAGCAACAACCTCAGTGCCAAAAAAACTTAAGGGCTCAGATTCTTGCTTTTGAAAAAAAACATAACTCGGATTTAAATTCATAATTTTTTGTGCCTCATCTGCAGGCAAACTCCTCAAATGATTTTTAATTTTTTGTGCTGTCATTTCTTCTTTCGGAATAATATCAAATAAGGCCTTACCAATCGCTCGGTAGCCGTGACCATTTTGCGCTGCATATCCGACACGCAATTCCTTACCATTAGTTAATTCAACTCGACCAGAGCCTTGAATTTGCAAGAAAAACGCATCAATTGGCTCTACATAACAAATAACTTTTGCTGTTTTTCGTATCTTACCCTGAACATCAATCTCTTCTCTTGAATAGTAAGGCACAACACTTAGACGATCAGCTCCATCTTCTTTTATAAGACGCCCTCTTAGTGCACCATCACGAGACTTCTCAATCACGACACTTTGATAGGATTCAAGTATCGGAAAAACTCGCGCAAACTCCTTAACATCGACTTTAATCATATCGCTTGGAGCTTCATACAGTGCCTGCGTATATGTTTTATTTTTTTTCAAACTCCCCTTAATTACAGGCTCATAGTAAGACGTTACAAAAACACTCCCCCATCCAGAGTCACCGCCATAAACTTCATAAAAATCAAATTCACTTTTTAAAGTCTTTAAAAAAAGCTCACCACTAGAGTCAGCATTCAATGCTGAGAGCAAGTACTCAAGGCTCTCGACGTATTTAGATTTTTCAATTTCAATTTTACCGAAACGCAAGCTGCTACTGCCAGAAATGGCCTTTAATCTCTCGATATTGGCTAAAAGAGCTTCTCCGAGATCAAGAAGCGCCAAGTCATCTTGAATTTCTCGCGGAGCATCCGCTTTACGCATAGACTGATCAACTGACTTGATGGGGGCTCTTGCGCAGCCAACTGCTAGAAATGTTAGAGCTGCGCCAAGAATTTTTTTAATCACCATGAAAGTGATTTTAAATAAAAATACAGCTGTGTCTACTACTGACTTAAAAGTGCTTGAATAGTCGGCATATGAGCTTTTTCGATGCCACCATTTGCTACTTGCGCGTTTAAGTACTGAAACATATGCACGGCGGGCACACCGTAAGAAAGCTCTTTCCAGATATCTTCATTCGGAGTCTTTAATAGCTCTGCCAAATAGGCTGAAGACTGAACTTTACGACTTTTTGGAATTCTTCCCGTCCAAATTATACCGACAACAGAGCCCGAAGCGCGGTCCATCATAGCTGAACCAGAATCGCCATGAGAAACGTCGCAACCATTAGCAAATGACCAGGCCTTATACTCCCCAGGGTTTAAATCATCAGGATCTGCCATCAAGCGATACTCTGCATCTGCGCTAAATACCACGCAGTCTGAGTCACGATTGGCCACCAGTTGACGGGCGTAGTTATTGGCAATACCAAAACCAATCGTCACCAGAGGGGCTGCGTGCTGAAGGTCATTATGAAAAGCAAATGGTGATGAAATAGAGTTGAGCTCATTCACCATATTTGCATCATTTACTTCAATAGCAAAAAGGGAGAGATCAATTTCGGGCCATGAACCATAAAATTCAATAATTTTAGATTTAAAACCAAGAATCGGAAAATCAATTGCGTCTTGACCTGAGCACTGCATAGCAGAAGGGCACACATGATGATTGGTCGCCACAACAAAACGACCATTGAACTCACCAAGATAAAAACCTGTGCCGCCACCACGCACACGCGCCGTGGCTGTCGCCATACGAGCAAAGTGAACATCTGACCTCATGTCTTGATCTGTAACTGGCTTTTTTCCCCACTCATCCCCAATTTGGTAGCGAGTATCAAAATTTAAATTCAAACTTTTAAAAATTTCAGATAATTTGAAGTCACTGCCTGACCAATTGAGAACTTCTTCTGGAGTGACCGCCAAAGCTTTCGCACTAGAAAAAATAAAAAAAGCAAGTAGTAGTAAACGCATGATATCCCCCTCATGAATAAACAAGTAAGATTTTAAGTCGCGCTCATATAAGCATTTAATACTCATATGAACAAGCATGATGCGTTGAGTCTCAGTGTGCTTTCTGGCCTCGCATTCGTAAAAGCCTTCGAATACAAGTTAGAAAAGACCCTACAATTATAATCCAAACGGTATAATGAAAAATTACTGATACATATCCTTCATATCGCAGCAAATAGGCCACCATAGATAGTAGTAATGCCAGATTGAGCATAGCCATGCGATGTTGCTTCGCCATAGGGCCGCAAAAATCCATTTTATAACCCATAGATTTTGCCAGAAGCCTCACATAAGCCGTCATTACAGCCAGAGTTGCGGCCATCCAACCCAGATCGCGAGCATACTCATGCTGAATTAAAAAACTCGCACATATAATAATGAGCACATCTGACACTCGATCTGGCAAGTCATTAAATACTTCACCAAACTCAGTTTTTAACCCGCCCTCAACGGCCATTAAACCATCAATCATATTGCATAGAAGTCGAAACTGAATACCTAGAAACGCCAAAAACCAACCCAGCACGAAGTGATTGGAGCTCATTGTGTAAAAACCATAAGCCCCCATTGCTGCAAAAACCATGCTGAGCACTGAGACAGAATTTGGCGTTAAACCCAACCGACAAAGCACCTTTGCTAAGTTTTGAAAAAAACCGATCTTTCGTGTGGAGAGCTCTCTTCTGTTTTCCATTTATGATCCTAATTAATAAAATGTTTAAACTTTCTCTACTCTAACTTAAGTAAAATATAAAAAATAAAATACACAAGGCGTCGTGAATATTAAACTATCCAAACGATCTAGCACCCCACCATGGCCTGGCAGCAAATTACTAAAATCTTTTGTAGCCAGATATCTTTTTATAGCTGAGAAACTCAGATCACCCATGATGCCAGAAATTGAAATAATCAAACCAAGCCCACACGACTTTACGAGAGTAAACCCTGCAAAAGTATGAAACAAAGCGCCACCAAGCAAAGTGATCCCAATAATTCCGCCAATAAAACCCGCTCCAGTTTTGTTGGGACTTATCAGTGGGAACACCTTAGTTCTCCCGAATGCTTTGCCACATATAAATTGCAAAATATCATTGAGCTCAGTCAGAAGGATTAAAAAAAACATCAAATAAAGAGAGTGCTCAGCTGTTGATTTTTGCAAATTAAAAATATAGAGCGCCGGGATATAAGCCAAAAGGTGAAATGTAAGAATCAGCACTGCGTAATGAGAGAAAATTTCAGGTACCTTTTCGATTTTAGCCGCCCGAATCACAATAAACGCCGAGCCCAGGTAAATAAATAATATCGGTATGGCAAAAAATCCCGACCACAAAGAATAGTACAAACAAAGATACTGCAAAATCACAGAAGTGACAGTCAATATGATGGCGTGTTTTTTTATTTCAACAACACGTGTGTGTTTTTCAAACTCAATTACGCCTAATATACTCAAAATGCCGAATCCCACTAGTAAACCAAGCGGAGCAAACCCAAGACAAATCAAAATAAAACCAATAATAAGCCACCAGCTTTTGATTATCACCATTACTTTTTTAAACGTTTCATTATTTGGATTATTTCTTAAAAGAATATATCCAATAAAGGTAGCAAGTGAGATCAACACTAACGTCACCGAGGCGATAGAAATAAATGCAGGATTTAAAATCACAAATGCGCTCCATATGTCTGCGGTAAGAAATAAAACCAATACCAAATATAGGTGAGTATCCAATAAGCGGTGATTAATACTAAAAGAATACGTCTTCTATAATCAATCCCCATTTTGGGAAACCTCAGAGACAATCTATCTAAGCCAAATCGTAAGCCCAAAACCACTACTGGAGCTATGATGATTCGCTGCAATCGAGCCAGTGGGGTCCATATCAAAAGCTCCCCTAACGGTATGTTTTGAATAAAAGCCTCCAGAACATAAAATCTATACGGAATCCCTGAAGTCGGGCCCGTCAATAAGCCCCTGGCTTGACCCTCACTTAGATGCCCCTTGGCCACCTCAAGCATCGAGGGGTAAAAGCCGGGCAGATTAGCCCAGAGAGTTTTTAATGATTCCGACCAGAATTCAAAGTTGTAGCCAAGAGCGATATTTATCAAAATAGCAGCGGCAATTGACCCCACAACCACCGCAAGAGTCGAATAGAGGGCTGAGCGGACCCCATTTGTAGAATAATAAGATATAACGACATCTGGGACGATAAAAAAGCAAATGCCCTCGGCAAAACTCCAAATAAAACTGATCGCTATCATGACAAGCATTCAACTACTCCCTCATCAATCTTCGTGATAGGACATAAAAATGATTTACTGTATGCTTGCAAAATTTTTCGCATCTTTTCTAGGTATTGTCATTACCAGACTCCAATTAGAAAAATCTCTATACCTAGAGGCCTTTTTACTTGGCATTCTTCCTATCTGGAGTGAGGTTTTAGCCAGCAACATCACAAAAACTGAACCCTCTTTAGAAAAAGACCGAAATAAGCTTTACTTAGATGGAGTTCTCGACGCCCTTGTCTTTATTATTATCCCCAGTGTTTGGTATTATCTTTCACTTGCAGAATCAACAGATGAAAAAATAGCCCTTATTTTCTTTATCTTCTGCGGCCTCACCCGACTGTTTCAATTTGTACGCAAAGGGCTAAATCATGATGGCTATTTTCGAGGCCTCCCCGTTACCTATACGGGCTACATGTGGCTCGTTCTCGCTTTACTTAAAAACTATGAAGCAAACAAAGCAGCCAGCATAACACTTGTGCTGGTTTCAATTTTAATGATCACAAGTAAAATAAAAATTAAGGTTAGAGCAGTAAAATGAAAGAACTCAAATTGAACCAACTCTTTAAACTATCCAAACAGATGATAACGGATCTCTATTTTATCAACAAAAGACCTTGGCAAACCCGGTCACAAATTGAAAGCTATCAGCTAGAACAGATCCGTAAAATTGTAGGCCTTTCGAAAAATTATGTTTCACACTATAAAGATTTGCCCCACCCTGAAGAAATCAAAACCTTAAGCGACGTTGCTCAGTTACCACTGCTCACAAAAGAAATGCTTTTAAGTCACGCCGCCAAAGAAAAAATTAATAAAAAATATAAGCTTGAAGATTTAATTGTTTCACAAAGCAGCGGCAGCACCGGCCAAGCACTTGAAGTTTACTATGATGAGCCCAGCTTTAATTATTTTA
>JAGRAK010000117.1 GCA_020434645.1 Bdellovibrionales bacterium
TTCTCTTGAGTCGATCGGGAGTCCTGATGTTTCTGAGCATAAAGGCCTCCTTGAGGCCTTATCCTGGTTTCTGCCGCCACATTATTCATTAGTTGTGGCAAGTGAAAAAGGCCTTCCGGCCTTTCACACATTATAGCGCCATAGCTTGAATCATTTTTTCGTAAAATCCTTTATCTTGAAAACCTCCACTTAAATATTTAGTGATGACTTCAGCACCAAGCTCTCGTGCAAGTTTTTCGCTAGGAGTTGCGTCTACCGGGATTGGTTTACCAGCTTCGAGGTCATCTAGAATTTTAACCAAAGCTTCTTCGCCGATATTCGTGAAGAGTATCACAATTTCTCGACTCATTACCTCGATAGAGGCGACTTCTGACTGTAGATTAGCAAAGTAGCGATTGAGGCCTAAGTCTGTTTGTATGTAATCAGTTGGTGTGCTTCCGATGGGTAGCCCGGCATTTATAGTAATTGAACTGAGCAGTGATGTTGCATCATTCAACTGTTCATGTGACGGAAGAGTTGATTGTAATACATTCACAAGCTTCGCCTGAAAATCCATTCCGCTGTTCGGGATGCCAAATAATTTCTGAACACCTGGGTGAAGCGGTTTCATAATTTTATGCCCATTCATAACTTCAGTAGCGTTATAAAACTGTACAGGGACTTGAGCCAATAAAACCTGACCGCTTTGTGTTCTAATTGCTATTTGCGAAACAGCTTCATCAAGCAATACGGCAGACAGTCTGGCCTGTAAAGATTCGCGCAAATCTGAGATATCTAGAAAGTTGCCGGTAAATTCGTCAAAACTTTCAATACCCGTTATGCGACCGATAAGTGCATTTGTGGCAAGCATTTTATCAATCCATATTCCGCGTACGTCAATTTGATCGACGTAAGGGTTACCAGAATGAGGGTCTTTTCTGGATTGAAATGATTTGCCAGCTTCTCCGACAACTACATAGGCCGGATTAATTTGCACGTTTGCTGAATCAAAACATGTTATGGCATTGCTTGATAGAAGCCTTAGTGGCACCACCGCGACAATCAAGTTTGGATTTTTTGTTTGTGAAACGGCGCAAAGCGTGTCTGGTGTTTCAATCACCTGCATAAAAAAGTTTCCAGCGAGTTGTGTGGCAGCTTTAAGGTCTTTTAAAAAATCATATTGCTCCCATACGGGAGAATCATCAGGGAGTGAATAGGTTTGCTTGATGTCTTCGTAGCGCTCAAATACAGTACGCAAGCTGTGCATAATGAGGCCGACGCGTCGAATTTGTGTGGCATCGTCATAAAGGGAGAAGCTATACGCGCCATTTCTAAAATTTCTGCGTGAGTAGCTTTCTTCGTACATCTTCATCCAATGCTGTGCTTGTTCAACTAGGTTGGTGCCTTCGTCAAACCTATTGCAATTGGGGTTGACTGCGACATGCTCGTCTGTGCAATAAGCGAAAGCCTTAATTTTTAAATTAGGATCTTTTCTATAGTCTTCAATAGAGACTAGTGTTTTATCATCTGCGAGAAGTATTTTTTCAGCATAACCGAAACGAAGTGCCGCTATATCATATTTGCCCATGATTTGAAGCTCATTGGTGCTTTTGTACCCGTAGTCCATCACAGAACTATAGTCGAACTGTCGAGATATGCCCATGTCACTTAATTCTTTTTCTGTATAGAAATTGACCTTATCTTCAGATCCAGCAAAATTATGTCGAAGACCGAGTGTATGACCAACTTCGTGGATAAGTGTGGGCACCCACACGAATGGCAAGAGCGTATCAATTACTTTATCTTTTTCAGCATCAGTAAGTTGCATCCATCTTTTTGTGCCGATATCTGCGATTAATTTATCAATTTCATTTTCTAGTGAATCGTGCATGTTAAAATTATCAATGTCATAAAAGCAGTGCGTAGATAAAACTTGCTCACGAATTGATTCATCATCTTTTAACATAACGGCATCACGTAGGGTCAGACGACGCTCTTCTCGTCGTAAAGTGTCGGTGCGAAGTTTATTTACATTAACAGGAACTGAAATATCTTTGCCTACAGAACGGCCAGCTTTTGATTTCGCAGCGGCGGCAAGAGTTTTGGCTGTACTGGCCACATGTGAGCCTGCTTTTTTTGATTTAAATTCACTTGCCGTTAACGTCAGGGCCGGCTTGTTAGCACTTAAAAGTTCAGGTGTGAGCGCAACAGTGATATTAGATGATTGAGATAATTTTTCGAGCACGATTTCTTCGTAAGCGCGTTGAATACCTTTTTTGATTACACCGAGGTACATGGCTGCGCGGCCATGCACGATTTCGCCAGTTCGTGGGTTTGCAGCAGTTGGGCCGTAACCAAGTATGCCGTAGTTAACCGGGTCTTCAACCATTACGATGCTATTTACGCGAAGGTCACCCGGACTCATACCCGGCACAGCATCTTGCAAGTCAATTTGCAGATTTGCGCCAGCCAATTTAAGAGAGTGATTTATATTGGCTATTCCCGCTATTGTCGCCGCCTTAATCTTAGCATATTGAGGCTTATTAAAGTTTTCTGTCATGTGGTACACAACCGTACTGTTGGGGTTCCAGCGGTTCATGAACGTCTTTTTGCTGCCTTCGGTGGTGTTATTGTCACGATCAAGTTTTAATGTGTCAGTATTAAAGAAACCGAAAGTATTTTCTTCTTTTCGATTGTAGGGGATGGCCTTGTAGCCAGCAGTCGCAACCTTATCAAGTTTTGCCAGTGAGTAGTGGTAGACTACTTTAAATGTTAAGTCAGAAAGAGCGTCTATGTTACCGGCACACGCAATGTTAGATTTGTAGGTTTTTTCGACTTGTATGTTTATGGCATCTTCTTCAAGTTTATAGCCAACAAATCCTGAAGCCACTTCTTCATAGCATGGGCGAAACAGATTTTTAATTTCTACAGGTAAAAAGCTAATTTCTTGAACAGCTAATTTTTCAGCTTCAATTTTTAAAAACTTTCTCTTTGCCCAAGGTTTGCCAACATCGACTTCTTCTTTATTTGTACATTTGCCGTCGGCATCAGGCGTGCAACGGTAGTCTACATGTTTTATTGGTATAGAAAGTACAGGTCTGTCATTTACAGGATTTTCACTAAACTGCTCCTCATGATCGACTTCAATAACCTTAAGATCATTTTCTGTTAGCTGCAGCTTTACAATTTTTGCTTCACCCATATACATTGGAAAAGTTGCATCTGTAGTTCGAGTTGAGTTGAGACTTGACGGCACATATATGTATTCTGCATTTGTATCTATAAGTGCTTTGGACTCGTCTTTGACTTCAGCAGTTAAATCTTTTTGAAGATTTTCGAAGGGACGCTCTTTTGTACACCCCAAGGCAAATGCAAGTGTTACTCCCATTATAGCCACCACTGATTTTTTGATCCCCTGTGTTTTCATATTTATCCCCTCCGATAAATTATTTTTTAACAACAATTAATATTGAACTCTTAGCCCGGTTGAAAACGCACTATTGCTTTTGTCATAAATTGAAATATTAGAATCAACGCCATTTGCCCCTAAAGCGTCGCCATTATTTGTATGAGCGACATAAACTTGTCCGGTCTTATTAAAATCAAAAGCGAGCTCTTCAGATAGTAAGAATGAAGTTTTAAGTGCCCCTTGATATGTCCAGCCTGTCTGGTATCGCCCAATTAAAGAGAGAGTTACTTTGCCTGGCAAATTCTGAATTAGACCGAGGGTATGACGGACACGATTATCTAAGTTCGGACCACGAAGGTTTGTTCGCTCAAATTCATGAAAATTTTGAAGATATGAAAGTGAGTAGCTGGCTGTACTGGGCAAGTTGAATAGGCTGAACTTCTGAGAAATGCCTGTGGTGAGGCCAAATGCGCTACGTAGAGAGTTTTCTATTCTATCTTTTTCATTCGTGGGTAAAAGCGTAAATGTTGATATATTGAGCTTTCGATTGTCTGCAATGTTGATGGGGTCTCTATTAAGTGAGAGTATTGTGTTTGATATAGAAGTCTCTTGATCGGCATAGAGTGCTTGTTCTAAAGCCGCTTGTGCTGAAATAGAAGCTTTCGCAAAGACCTTGTATGAAGCGGCAATATCTAAATATGAACTGGCAGCATATTCAGGATCTGAGGATTCTCGCAAATTTGACTCAAGAGATACTTCAACATCTATGGTGAGTTTTTTCTTATTGTGAGTTGCAAGTTCACTAATCGGCAGCGAAATCGTATTCTGTGCATTGGCGCTGTGTCCCCACAACATATAGAGGCATATTGCCACCATAATGATTCTCATAACCCCTCCGTCTGCCGCTAACCAAAAAAGTTAGGACGACGGAGAACTGAGTATCAAGATTGATGCCAGAAAAATTGGGGACAAACTGGCTCGGCATATAATTTTATTTTATATCACTTAGTAGTAGGTGCCTCATCGAGTTCGCCGGGCGCAGGAAGCAAGTCTACTAAACAATTTCGCCAGTAATCAGGCACGTCCGCAGCGAAATCGATAGCGACAAGAAACCGACCTTTGCCGGTGTGAGTGGCACGCATAATTGTGCCATCTAAATCGAGGTTCATTTGTGGTAAGTATAGAACTACGGCTTGCCCAATTGTCGCTTGTAAGCTCAAGTTGTCGCGGAGCTCTTCGGGGACAAGCCAGCGCCGTTCAATTTCAACCAGAAACCCGGTTGAAGAGGCGTTAATGATTTTACCTTCGCGCGCAATCACTGAGTAATTGGTAATTGAAGTTAGATCGTTAATTTCGATTCCCTCTACTGCCTTACGTTCTGCAATTCGTCTGTTGTTGGCTTGCATTTCTACCTCATATTTAGAGCTTTATTGCTGATAAATAACTATCGGGATGGCCTAGACCAAAGTTTAGGAGAAACTTGTGGCTGTCCCACATTTATACGTAGGGAAGACCATCAATTTTTGCTTGCTTTCAATGTATCAAGATAGGAACATTTTGCTTGATCGCATTATATTCGACATAAGGCAGCTTGAGGGTGGCAATGGGGTTCAGGTCAATTGTACTGGCACTTTATATACTGAGTTCGACAACTATGGCTGCCGCGAGCCCTACTAATATATACATATATAATGACAAAGGTGACTGTGACGGCTGCTCTGGGGCTGTGGCGGAGCTCCTCGACCAACGTAGGGCTCAATATGCCTATGCTCAAAAACCGGATATTACCGCACGTGGTTTGGTGGGTATAAAGCTTTGGATTCAGCCCGGTGGTGATGGCATAGAAATGGCCTTGCACCTTAAAGACAAACATAAAGAAGCATTGAGAAATTTTGTTGCAGCCGGGGGAAACTATTTAGGTCTTTGCGCCGGGGCATTTTTTGCGGATCATTTTGTTGATGATGCCAATACGATTCCGGGGCTCGGTCTATTGCCAGGAGTAAGCCGTGATTTTTCACCAATAAATAAAGATGAAATGATCCTCGACATTATTTGGAACAATATACGACGGTTTATGTACTTTCAGGATGGGGCTACTTTTGATCTGCATCCTTCTGCCAGAGTTCATACGATAGCTCGTTACTCTACGGGTGAGCCAGCAGTGATTGAATTTAGATATGGCGCTGGTCATGTGATTTTATCTGGAGTTCATCCTGAGGCCAATAACGAATGGCGAAAAAACCTTAACGACCCCGATGGCGATGATACATATCTAGCCCAAGAGCTTTTAGATAAACTTCTTTAATTTTAACTACTGCAATAGCTAGCAGTTAAAATTATGCGCCTTTTTCTGAAAGTAATTCTTTGCAACCTTTACGGTATTTTTTATTTTCAGGTTTCATCGGCTGATATTCCACATCAATAATTTCTTTATCAGTGAACTCCATACCGGGGTAAAAAAGCGAAGACTTCTGCATGCTGAATAGTTTGAAATGCTCTTTGATCCACAAGAGCTGCTGTTCAGGAGTCAGCAAGCCACGCAGCGTTTTTTTGAATTCAGAGTAATTTTGAAGATACTCAATTAAAGCCTTACTGCTTTTCATATTTTCTTCTAGAAACCCCGAGTTGCCGCCGGCGTTACTTTCAATAACCGTCCATGTTCCATTGTCTAAAAGTGCGACATCAAAAGCAAAAGGCATTACAGACAGTTCTGGCGGTAGGCGATCAAGAATATTTTGTACAAACTCTTCGCCTTGTAGAATCTCTTTGTCGGTCACGTTACTGGGTTTGCCTTTACCATACCACTCATACAAATATTTATAGCGATCAATGCTAGACCCTTTACCGAGAACCTGACCGCCAAGGGCTTCGACTCGAAGCTCTGTTACTATATTGACTCGTGCTTGGGCAAAAGCCATATCTTGTTTTTTTAAAAGCTGGAGAATCTTCCAGCCTTTGTAGCCGGAGTGTTTTTTGAGCTCTGTTATAATAAACTCTGGGTCTTGTCCTCTGTACTTAGTTTCAACTTTATTTTTATGAGCTTCAAAGCCGTTATTATATTTAGCGAGCTCAGTTTTAATTTTAATTTTGTCGGTTAAAATTAGATTTTCACTGGCTTGATCAAAAGCACCTTTTAAAACCCAACCATTGGGAAAGCGATAATTGAGTTTATCCCAGACCAATTCAGGAGTTAAATTTTTTCCCTCGGCGAGTTCATGCAGGGTGATCATGTCGGGCATTGCTCCTGGGGCGTAGTGGGCAAAGGCTTTGGCCTCAA
>JAGRAK010000118.1 GCA_020434645.1 Bdellovibrionales bacterium
CTGAGCCTTCTTATTACCCCCAAAACTCGGCTCTCACTTCTTGGTCATAACGGTTGCGGCAAATCGACGCTTATTAAAATTTTACTCGGACTTGAAAATCCTGACTCTGGATCGGTTTTTATAGGATCAACTAAATCTTCTCACGCTAGTGACATTAAAGTTTCATACTTTGAACAATCTCGAGACACCCTCGATTTAAAAAAGAGTGTCTTTCGCAATATTTGTGCAGATGGAGATTTTGTCAGCTACCGCGGACAACCTATGCATGCTCGCAGCTATCTCGATCGATTTTTATTTAGCGGTCAAAAAGTAGATTTACCGGTGTCAAAACTATCTGGAGGCGAGCAAGCCCGACTTCGCATAGCTCAGTTAATGCTCAAAGAAGCTCAAGTCTTAGTCTTAGACGAACCAACAAATGATTTAGACTCTGACACTCTAGATGTACTTGAAGACGCCCTATCTGAATTTAACGGTGCAGTAATTCTTGTAACTCACGATCGCTATTTTATGGACGCTGTTTCAAATCAAATTTTAGCTTTCCCCCCTGAGGATTTTGAAGACCGAAGTTTACAAAAATTCTCAAGCTACCTCCAATGGGAAGACTGGTACGAAAACGAGACAAATAAAAAATCCAGCTCTACAACAAGCACCACTAAAGCTTCAGGTGCCAACAACTCGGCAAATAACGACAAATCTTCAGAAGCAAATTTAAAAAAACTATCGTTTAGCGAAAAGCTTGAGCTTGAAAATATAGAGACAACTATTCAAAAAATTGAGAGCGAACTTGGTTTTGCAACAGAAAAAAATGATTACAATAAGATGGCTCAATTGCAAAAAGATTTAGAAGAAACCTATGCCCGTTGGGAGTCTCTTTCTAAGCGCCCCACTTAAATTATTATGTCACACACATGGTTACTTGCTTTTTTTGGTCTGCAAAGTTTGAATATAATTACTTAAGTTCCACACTTGTTCGCTACTCAGCATATCTTGCCATACCGGCATATCACCACGGCCTTGATTGATCTGGATAACAAGGTAATGATTCGGAAAACTTCTCGCCATTGCAGCTAAATTAGCAGGCTTTAAACCAAGCTTCTGAGCTACAGGCCCATCACCCTTGCCGTTTTCGCCATGGCAACTCGAGCAATGCCTTTCAAAAAGCTTTCGGCCTTTTTCTATAGAATCGGTATCATTGACGCCAATCAATGTGCGCTTAGGCCCTGTAAAAACAGTAAAACCATGTCTTAGATTTTGCTGAGATGGATCAAATGTGGCGGGATCGACTGACTTTTTTGAAGAGCTCTGACAGCTTAAAATAAAAAAAGTAGATAAAAATAAAACACTCAAAAGACTTTTCATGATTAACCTCACTATAATGTGAGGTTAATCAAATCTTTTGAGTATAGCAATTTTAAAAAAGACTTATTGGTCGTTAGTTTACGACTGTGACTTTTACAGCGCAAGGACCTTTTTTGCCTTGGCCAACATCAAACGAAACTTTGTCACCATCACGTGGCGGTTCGCCTTGAATTTCTGAAACGTGAAAAAATAGATCGTCGCCGCTGTCTGGAGTGATAAATCCAAAACCTTTGCCGGCGTTATAAAACTTTACTGTACCTGTTTGCATTGTAACCTCTTTGATTAGTATTCTTAAGTAGAAGCTTATAGTTTTAATTGACCTTAAGCAACTTGAGATCACCTAGTCGCCGGGGCTTTGAGTCAATTTTTAATCATCTAGACCAAAAGTGGGTACTTATGGAGCGAATTGAGCCTAAAAATGTATCAATTAAAATGAGAATCGAGAAAAATGGTCGTGGCGGCAAAACCGTCACAGTGCTCTTTAGCCTGCCCAATAACCCGACCTACTTCACCGATCTGACAAAAAAGCTGAAAAGCCACTGTGGCAGCGGCGGAACATTTAAAGACGGTCGCGTCGAGATTCAAGGTGACCATAAAATTAGAATCAAGGCCTACCTAGAGGCCATAGGCTTTAAAGTGATCCAGGCCGGGGCTTAAAACTAGATTTATTGTAGACCGCCCCACTTTTATTCTTTAAATGTGGACTTCAAATTGAATATTTTTAAAAATATAAATATCCCAGCTTTTACAAACCGCAAACCAAGGATGCCCGCCAGATGAAAATCACCCTCGCACTTATTATTTCTCTATATACAGCCTCCAGTTTCGCCGCCAGCTTTTCAGTAACCAAATTAAATGACAAAGGCACCCGCACACTCGTTGCAAACCCTGGCACCTTAATGGTGGGTGACACCCTCACTTTTACTGATGAATTTTCTGAAACTTGCAACGCCAAGGTCATCAAAGTAAATAAAGACACAGCCGCTCTCGACACAAGCCATTGCGACAACATAAAAGCCATAAAAGTCGGCGTGATGTTTGAAAAAGGCACCTCTTATGCCACCCCGCCAGGAGGGCAAAATCCATACGCACCGCCCCCAGCTTATGCAAAAGAGCAGGCTTATGCCAACAAGACAACTCCTACGATTGATGAGAGTTGGTACACCCTTTGGGGTTTTGGATTTTCCAACGTCGATTATGGAGATGATGCGATTAACGACTCATTTGACTTTGCTGAAAGTCAATCCGGTATTACCCGAACAAAGATCAATATGGATATTCTTGGTTTTTACTGGCCTGTAAATGACAATCAAACCATGCATGGGTTTATAGTAAACACGGTTGCCGATTCTCTTGATGGCCCTGGTGGCACAATTTCGATTTATCAATACTTGTACGCATATAGCTACCACCATTTCTTTGGAGCCAATATTGGAGATGGCTGGTTTTTCAGAGCTGACGCCGGATTAACAAGATCTCTACTCATAGTTGAGACCACCGGCTTAAGCGGCACTGACTCTTCAAAAACCGGCATCGGCCTACTCGGTGGCGGCGGATATGCTTTTGCCATGGGTCAAGAAACACGGTTTTTATTAGGCCTTTACGCCACTTCACGCAAAGTTGAAGACGATCGCGCCCTTAGCTTTAACCTCACTGCCGGGTTTTTATTTTAAATTATCGAGGCTCTTGATTAAAAGCCTCTAGACTTGGGCCATTAAATGTCACCAAGATTAACAAATTAGACACTTCGGCCCATAAAATCCTGTGAAATATCAATAGCTTTGATTTTATATCGGCACAGATTTCGCTCTGTAATTTACCGAAAATGAGTCAATTCAAGCCAAGGACACTTTCGTGCTCTTAAAAATTGCAGTGCAAAAAATATGGGCTCTGTCGATTGGCCTCGTATTTTGCTCGACGGCCTTTGCCGTTGATACTCCTACAGTTTTGCCTGAAGGGATTAGAAGCTTTATGTTAAAGCGCGCGAGCATTTCAGGACTAAATCAGTATTATTCAGGCTCTGGCGAACTCAACTATTTAAGCGAATTAAATTCTATTGAACTTGATGTTAAAAATTTAGTTCGCATCGAACCTCAGGTGCAAGAATTTGTCTCTATTCTTAACAATTTCGGAACATTCGAGCTCGGCAGCCAACTTCACTTAGGGCAAATCTCTGTAGACGCAAATCCTGAGGTGACCTACTACGCCCCAATGTTTCTTTTTGGCAAAACTAAAAAATTAACCGTTGGGATTGCCGTGCCCGTTATACAATATAAAAACAGTATCAATGTAACTCAACGCGGTTCAAATCTAGCTGAACTTCGTAATGAATTCGGTGGAGTTTCTGCTGAGCTCGATGCAGCATTCGATGAATTAAACCGAGATATGGCCACTGAATTTCACACCACTGTGAGAGAGCAAGGCTATGAACCTGTCGAAAATGTAAATGATGAATTTATCGGCGACATCACACTCGTTGCGGCTTATCAATTTTATAAAAAAGAAAAATGGGTAAACGCGACTCAATTTTATCTAGGTTTGCCGACAGGCCCAAAGCCAAATGCCGATAGCCTCACCGACCTTGAAACATTTGGCAAGTGGAGCCTGCAAACTCAACTTATTAGCGAATACAAGATCCGCTCGAAAGTCAGCCTACTCGGCACGGCTTCTTATCTTGTCACACTCCCCGGCGAAATTGAAAAAAGAGTCCCCCTTGACGCAAATGATTCACTCCCTGCAAAAAATCAGAAAATGAATCTCGCATCAAACACCGGAGATTCACTATCTGCATTTTTTGGAGCCTCATGGCAACTCACTCCGAACATAATGGCAGCCTCAGCTTACGGTATTGAACAGAAATTTAAAGATCAATACTCAGGCGCGCCCAGTGGTCGAAATCAATTTCTAGAAAATGGCACTGAACGAGAAGCACGAATTGGCAAACTTGAAGTGATCTACAGCTCCGTACAAGACTATTTAAAGGGGCAAGCCTTACTGCCTGCATCTATCGGGTATGAACTTTCTCGAATTATCTCAGGAGTGAACATCGAAAATCAAACAAAGCATGAGGTGACTTTAAGTGTATATTTCTAAAGTCACAAAACTCATTGCAATACTTTCTTTACTCAGCGCAGGCTGCACAAAGCCCAATGAAGTTACCCAAAACCATCAATTGTCATTTGAGATTAAAAATGTAGACCGAGAGATACCACTTGAAGAAATTAAAAAAATTAAAATCAATAATCTGTACAGCACAATCGGAACAGCTGAATTATTTAATTACCTCGAAGAGTCCGATAGCTTAAATAAACCCACTAGACCAAATACCACAATCGAAGCTAAAGAAATTTATGCTGAATTTTACAAGACCCCGCAGGTCACAAGTCATGTTGAATTTGAGAACTCCCCTTATGCAGATTTTATAATTTCAAAAAGTAAAAATGATTTTCTTAGTGCCACCGAGAACTTAGATGATTTCTTTAAGACTCAACAAGAGCTAGTGCTTGCCGCCATTGCGTCGACTACATCTCGATTTGATTTTCCGAAAAGCGACATAACACTGCCTGAAGCCTTGCAGAAAATAGCCGGATTTATAAGCGCAGTTGAAATCGAAGTCCTTAAGTCAAGCGCTGACACCGCTGTAAAGGAGAGTGTCGTTCAGAGTTTGTATCAGAAATTTTGGCTAAAACTACCCACTGCAACAGCAAGTGCCATAAAAATTGAAGCAACAGAAAATTTTGCCTCTTCAGTACAAACGATTCAGTCATTAATTAAAGAGCTTGATATCGAGCTCACTCAAGATCAGACATCTGAACTCCACTCCGCCGCAGAGCTCGGAGAAATGTTAAATGCTGACCTAGACCCTCAAAAGGCATTTAATATTTTAATTCAAACATGGGAGATCATGAGTCCTGACGAAAGGCGAAATGTTTTTGGCGAGATCTCTCCTGAGCTCAATTTCTTTCTCAGCACACAAAAAGAAAAAAATCGCGATTGCTTAAAGAATAAAGAATGTAAAAACTTTGTTCTCAATTTTTCAAAAAATGTTGTTATTTTGCCAAAAATTAAAAAGTACGGGATCGAAAACCTTAGACAAAAGGTCGAAACCTCAGCCCTTGAGCGAATAAAATCACAAACCAGTAGTATTGCGACAGCTCTTGTAACTGATATCCCCAGAATACTTGAAGAAGAAGTCATTAAAGGTTTCGCCGATGAAAAATCAAGATTCTTAGGCTATCGAAGTGACTATGACCGCTATGTTCGTGAAGAGCTAAAATCTTGGTATAAAAAGACATATGCAAGTAAAGAGCTCCCTGCACTTGAAACCACAAATGTAAATATAATTGTAAATCCTGATGAGATTCACATTATGCCCGAGCGACTCAGTGAAAACTATATGATTACCAGTGCTGATGCCATTGGCGCCGCACTCTCAAGCACAAACCGCCTACTGAGGCGCGACTCCCAATCACAACTTTTAGGGCTCACGCGAATTAATCAACTTTTAGCACACGGGGGTTTTTCTCTTTACAGCGGAAAGCCATTCCCAAGTCTTATGCGAGAGCTGTTTGGCTCAGGCGAGAGTCGCACTCAAAATATTGAAAACTTCTTTGCTTGGCCAAGTCTCTTTGCCATGCCAACCCCAGCCACTGTCAAAAGCGGATTTCAACTAGCTGAAGGAAGCGTGCCCGAAGACTTCATTATTCTAAGTCAATCTCGCCTACTGAAGGGCTTCTCTAGAATGATGCTGGCCTTTCGTGATTGGGAGCCCTCACTGCTTGGCGACATGATGAGCACAATTAAAGTAAAAGACTTTCTCGTTCACCTCCCCGCTAGTGAAGTCAATATTTCAGCTTTCCCGAAAGAGGCCTTTTTGGCCATTTCACTTGGCAATGCCGCCGCAATCTTGTCGAACCTAAAAGCAAATGGCACCCCTCTTTTTATAATGTGCCAGGATCACTCAGTCATTTGGGCAGATAAAAGCACGGAGTGCGCACAAGCGACTGCTCTTGCCGGTGTAGTGGATATAATTAAAAATAAACGTCAGCATAAAGTTGACACAATATCACATGCCGAATTTCTTGAAAGCTTGATTGAGTTTTTACAAGCGGCCGAAGCCACAAAGAAAACCAAATCTGAATACTTGATTAAAAAAGCA